>DASSBX010000057.1:0-4602 GCA_035698305.1 Miltoncostaeaceae bacterium
TCCACGACCTGACGGGCAAGGAGCCCCACAAGGGCGTCAACCCGGACGAGGTCGTCGCCGTGGGCGCGGCCATCCAGGGCGGCGTGCTGTCGGGCGACGTCAAGGACGTCCTGCTCCTGGACGTGACGCCGCTGTCGCTCGGCATCGAGACGAAGGGCGGCGTGTCCACCAAGCTGATCGAGCGGAACACGACGATCCCCACCAAGAAGAGCGAGGTCTTCTCGACCGCCGACGACAACCAGAACCAGGTCGAGATCCACGTGCTCCAGGGCGAGCGCGAGATGGCGGCCTACAACCGCACGCTCGGCAAGTTCAACCTGATCGGCATCCCGCCGGCGCCGCGCGGCGTGCCGCAGATCGAGGTCACCTTCGACATCGACGCCAACGGCATCGTCCACGTCGGCGCGAAGGACCTCGGCACCGGCATCGAGCAGAAGATCGAGATCAAGGCCTCCAGCGGCCTCTCCGACGAGGAGATCACCAACATGGTGCGCGACGCCGAGTCGCACGCCGACGAGGACCGGCGCCTGCGCCGGGTCGCCGACGCCCGCAACGGGGCGGAGGCGCGGATCCACGAGGCGGAGCGCCAGCTGAAGGACAACGGCGACAAGGTCGACGAGGCGGTGCGCCGCGACCTGGAGGGCGCGATCGAGGCGGCCAAGACGGCCGCCGCCGGCGAGGACCCGGACGACATGGAGGCGAAGACCGGGGCCCTGACGGACGTGCTGCACCGCCTCTCCGAGGAGGTGTACCGCAAGGCGGCCGCCCAGCAGGAGGCCGCGCAGGGCAACGGCTCCGAGACCCAGGACGACACGGTCGAGGACGCCGAGTACGAGGTCATCGACGAGGACGCCCCCAAGGCGTCATGAGCCCCATCGCGATCCGAGAGGAGGAACCCACATGCCCGCTGTCGTGCGATTCGACCCGTTCCGTGACATCACGACGCTCCGCGATGAGATGAACCGGCTCTTCAGCCGCGCCGTCGGCGAGGGGTCCGGCGGCGCGTCCGCCTGGACGCCGGCCGTGGACATCTTCGAGACCGCCGGGGCGATCGTGCTGAAGGCCGAGCTGCCCGGGCTGCGCGCCGACGACATCGACATCGAGGTGGACGACAACGTCCTCACCCTGAGGGGCGAGCGCCGCTTCGAGGACAAGGTGGACGAGGGCCGCTACTACCGCCTCGAGCGGGCGTACGGCCACTTCCAGCGCAGCCTCACACTGCCGCAGGGCGTGAAGGCGGACGACATCTCCGCGAGCTTCGACGCCGGTGTGCTCACCGTCACCGTGCCGAAGGCCGAGGAGGTCAAGCCGCGCAAGATCGCCGTGGCGGCCGGTGTGGTCGAGGACTCGGAGACCGCGTGACCGACGAGCACCGTCAGCAGCCGCAGCACGACCCGGCCGGGGCTCCCCCGGCCGGGCGCCCCCCGGCCGGGGAGACCCCGGCCGGGCCCGCGGGCGACCCCGTCGCCGGCAACGGCGCCGAGGTCCCGCAGGCCGAGGTCCCGGAGGGGACCCCGGACGACGTCGCGCGCCTCGAGCGGGAGCGCGACGAGTACCTCGACGCCCTCCAGCGGCTCAAGGCCGAGTTCGAGAACTTCCGCAGGCGCACGGCGCGGGAGCGCGAGGGCATCGCCCTCGGGGCGACCCGCGACGTGGTGCGCGACCTGCTCCCGGTGATGGACAACCTGGAGCGGGCCGTCGCAGCCCTGGGCGACCAGGGCGAGGGGATCGTCGCCGGACTGGAGATGGTCCGGGGGCAGCTCGCCGCGCTCCTGCAGGGGCACGGCGTGGAGGAGATCCCCGCCCACGGCGAGGCGTTCGACCCGGCGGTGCACGAGGCGGTCGCCTCGGTGCCGTCCGCCGACCACGACGACGGGGCCGTCATCGAGGTCGTCGAGAAGGGCTACCGCCACGTCGAGCATGTCCTGCGACCCACGCGCGTCGTCGTCGCGTCGCGCCCCCAGCAGTAGGAGCACCCGAACCGACCGTGGACGACCTGTACGCCACCCTCGGCGTCTCGCGGACCGCGAGCGCCGACGACATCAAGAAGGCCTACCGGAAGCTGGCCCGGGAGAACCATCCGGACCGCAACCCCGGCGACGCCAAGGCGGAGGAGCGCTTCAAGGAGATCTCCCACGCCCACGACGTGCTGTCCGACGCCGAGAAGCGGGCGGAGTACGACGCGCGCCTGCGCTTCGGCGGCCGCGCCCCCGGCAACGGGACGGGCGGCGGGTTCACCGGCGGCGACGCCGGCGGGTTCGGCGACTTC
The DNA here is from genome assembly GCA_035698305.1 of Miltoncostaeaceae bacterium. Classification (GTDB taxonomy): domain Bacteria; phylum Actinomycetota; class Thermoleophilia; order Miltoncostaeales; family Miltoncostaeaceae; genus Miltoncostaea. Next base: position 2,270 of record DASSBX010000057.1, read on the forward strand.
GCGGACATCTTCTCGTCGATCTTCCGCAACCGCGGGGGCGGCGGCGCGCAGACGGCCCAGGAGCCGGCGGCCCGCCGCGGCGCCGACGTGGAGGTGGAGGTCAACCTCAGCTTCGAGCAGGCGATGCGGGGCGCCCAGGTGCCGGTGTCGGTCGAGACGCCGGTCGCCTGCGCCGACTGCGGCGGCAGCGGCGCCAAGCCGGGCACCAGCCCGCGCCTGTGCCCGGAGTGCAAGGGCCGCGGCGTGCGGGGCCGCGACGTCGGCTCGTTCGCCTTCAGCGAGCCGTGCCCGCGGTGCGGCGGCCAGGGGACCGTCATCGACGACCCCTGCCCCACGTGCGGCGGCTCCGGCCACACGTCGACCCGCCAGCAGATCAAGGTGAAGATCCCGGCCGGGGTCAAGGACGGCACGAAGATCCGGCTGAAGGGCAAGGGCCAGGCCGGCCTGCGCGGCGGCCCGGCCGGCGACCTGCAGGTGGTCACCCGGGTGTCGCCGAGCCGGCGATACACCCGCCAGGGCGACGACCTGCTCATCACCGTGCCCGTCACGTTCGCCGAGGCCGCCCTGGGCGCCCAGGTGGAGGTGCCGACGCTCGACGGCCGGGTCAAGCTCCGCGTGCCCGCCGGCAGCGCCGACGGGCGGAGCCTGCGCATCGGCGGGCAGGGCGCCCCGCGCCTGAAGGGCGGCGGCCGGGGGGATCTGATCGCCAAGCTCCGCGTGGAGGTCCCGCGCGAGCTGTCGGCCGAGCAGCGCGACGCCCTCGAGGCGTTCGCGAAGCTCGACACCCGCGACCCGAGGGAGACGCTGTTCTCGTGAGCTCCGATCGTGCCACCGGGACGCGGGCCAGGGGCCCCCGCGTCTTCCTGATCGGCATCGCCGCCGAGATGGCGGGAATGCACCCCCAGACCCTGCGCGTCTACGAGCGCCGCGGGCTCATCACGCCGGGGCGGACCGCGAAGAACACGCGCGTCTACTCCGAGAAGGACGTGGCGCTGCTGCGGCGGATCCAGGAGCTCTCGGAGGAGGGCCTCAACCTGTCCGGCATCGAGCGCGTGCTGAAGCTCGAGGGCCGGCTGGAACGCGCGGAGCGCCGCGCACGCGACCTGGAGGCGGAGCTGCGGGCGATGCTCGAGCGGCACCGCGAGGAACTGGCGGCGGCGCGGGCCGCGCGCGGGGCGCTGGTCCCCGCGTGGCGCGGCAGCACCGCCCTGACGCAGCGCCACACACCGGTGGCCCTGAGGACGTGGATGAGGAGGACCGTCTGATGCCCGTCGACAAGCCCACCGAGCGCGCCCAGGAGGCGATCGCCGGGTCCGCCCGGATCGCCGCCGAGCGCGGCAACCCCGTCGTCGAGCCGGACCACCTGCTCGCCGCCCTGCTCGAGGCCCGCGAGGGCATCGTCGAGCCGGTGCTGGCGCGGGCCGGCGCCGACGTCCCGGGGCTGCGCGCCGCCGTGGACGCCGCGATGGCGAAGCGCCCCCAGGTGAGCGGGTCGGCCACCGGCGCCCAGCTGTCCACGCCGTTCCGCAACGTCCTGCGCCGCGCCGGCCAGGAGGCCGAGGCGCTCGACGACCAGTTCATCTCCACAGAGCACCTGCTGCTGGCCCTGGCCGAGGAGCCCGGCCCGGCGCGCGACGCCATGCGCGGCGCGGGCGTGACGCGCGACAACCTGATGGCGGCGCTGCGCCAGGTGCGCGGCTCGGCGAGGGTCACCGACGCGAACCCCGAGGAGAAGTACCAGGCGCTGGAGCAGTACGGCCGCGACCTCACGGAGGCCGCCGAGGCCGGCAGGCTCGACCCGGTGATCGGCCGCGACGAGGAGATCCGCCGTGTCATCCAGGTCCTGTCGCGACGCACCAAGAACAACCCGGTGCTGATCGGCGAGCCCGGCACCGGCAAGACCGCCATCGTCGAGGGCCTCGCCCAGCGGATCGTCTCCGGGGACATCCCGGAGGGGCTGGCGGGCAAGCGGGTGATCGCGCTCGACGTCGGCGCCCTCCTGGCCGGCGCGAAGTACCGCGGCGAGTTCGAGGACCGCCTGAAGGCCGTGCTGCGCGAGATCGAGGACGCCGCCGGCGAGGTCATCCTGTTCATCGACGAGCTGCACACGATCGTGGGGGCCGGCGCGGCGGAGGGGGCGGTGGACGCCGCCAACCTCCTCAAGCCGATGCTCGCCCGCGGCGCGCTGCGCGCCGTCGGCGCGACCACCCTCGACGAGTACCGCAAGCACGTCGAGAAGGACGCCGCGCTGGAGCGCCGGTTCCAGCCGGTGATGGTCGGCGAGCCGTCCGTCGAGGCCACGATCGCGATCCTCCGCGGCCTGAAGGAGCGCT
>DASSBX010000058.1:0-3512 GCA_035698305.1 Miltoncostaeaceae bacterium
GCCACCATGCCCTCCGACTCCATGGTCATCGCCCAGGGCCAGATGCCCGGCGAGCTGGTGCGCACGGCCGAGGTCCAGGTGGTGCGCGTCGACCCGGAGCGGTGGGTCGCCCCCCACCCGGGGCTGGCGGTGCGCCGCGCCCGGGGCGAGGAGCGGCGGCTGGCGCTGTACGAGGACACGATGGAGCGCACGCTCGCGATCGGGCTGGGGCGCGACGGCGAGCCGATCCACATCGACCTCGACTTCCTGGACGGCACCAAGGGCGGCCACGTCTCGATCTCGGGCATCAGCGGCGTCGCCACCAAGACCAGCACCGCCCTCGCGCTCATCCGGCTGCTGCTCGCCCACCCCGGCATGAAGCGGCGGGTGCGCGTGCTGCTGTTCAACGTGAAGGGCGAGGACCTGCTGTTCCTCGACCGGCCCAACCGCAGGTACGCGGAGTCCCCCGACCGGCGCGATCTCGACGAGCGCTGGGCGCGCCTGGGGCTCGCCGAGCCGGGCGGGTTCCCCGACGTCGCCTTCTGGGCGCCGCCGCGGCGCGACGACCACGCCCTGCCCAGCAGCGAGTCGCGCCACGAGGGCGTGAAGGTGTTCGGATGGACGCCCCACGCGTTCGTGCTGGAGGGGCTGCTGCGCTTCTGCTTCGCCGACGCCTCCGACATGCGCAGCCAGCTCTCGTTCGTGGAGGAGCGCGTGCGTGGCGAGCTGCTGCGCCGGGCGGTGCCGGTGCTCGACCACCCCGGCGCCGTGGGGCTGCTCAACGGGCCGGCCGACGGGCCGCCGCGGTCACGTCCGCCGCGGCCCGTGGGCGAGCTGGCGGCGGGGCCGTTCCACGACCTCGACGCGCTCGTCGCCTGGCTCGTCGACCTGCTGGAGGACGAGGACGGCGCCGGCTCCGCGTGGACCGGGCGGGCCGCATCCGGGACCATCAGCGCGTTCGTGCGGCGGCTGGAGAGCGCCGCGGGGCGGCTGCGCGGCCTCATCCGCTCCGACGCCCAGCCCATCCCCCGCGGCGACGCGGCCGAGGACGAGCCCCCCGTCGCCGTCGTCCACCTGGCCCGCCTCCACGACTTCGCGCAGCGCTTCGTCGTCGGCACGCTGCTCTCGCAGACGTTCGCGGCGAAGGAGACGGGGCAGCGCGACCCGATCGAGTTCGTGGTGCTGGACGAGCTCAACAAGTACGCGCCCCGCGAGGGCGACTCGCCGATCAAGGACACCCTCATCGACATCGCCCAGCGCGGGCGGTCGCTCGGCGTGATCCTGGTCGGCGCCCAGCAGCAGGCGTCGCTGGTGGCGCCGGAGGTCACCCAGAACGCGGCGATCCGCATCGCCGGACGCCTGGACGCGGCCGAGGCCGAGCGCAGCGAGTACGGGTGGCTGGGCCCGGCGGCCCGCGCGCGGGCCCGGCTGCTCATGCAGGGGCGGGTGCTGGTGAGCCAGCCGAGCGTGCCCGCCCCGATCGCCGTGGAGGTGCCGTTCCCGCCGTGGGCGACCACCTCGGGGGAGGTGTCGCGCGCGGAGCTGGCCGCGTCCGCGTTCGACGAGTTCGGATGAGGCTGCTCCACACGGGCGACTGGCACCTCGGCAAGCGCCTGTACGGAGCCGACCGGGGGGGCGAGGCGCGCGCGGCGCTGCAGGAGGTGGCCGCGATCGCCGCCGCCGAGGAGGTCGATGCGGTCCTGGTCGCCGGCGACATGCTCGACCGGCGCCTGGTCGACTCCTCTGCACTCGGCGACTGCCTGACGGCGCTGGAGCGGCTCGCCGCGGTCGCGCCCGTGGTGGCGGTCACCGGCAACCACGACGACCCGGACCTGTGGGACCACCTCGCCCCCTACCTCCGCGCCAGGGGGATCCACGTCACCGGCAACGTGCGCGGGCCGGACGACGGCGTGCTGACGGTGCAGACCGGCGCCGGGCCCCTGCACGTGGGCCTCATGCCGTGGCGCGACCCCGCCCGGATGGCGCTCGACGCGGGGGCCGACGCGCAGACCGCGCGCGGCCGCTACGCCGACCGCGTCGCGGCGATGCTCGGGGCGCTCGGGAACGAGGCGACCCGCCGGCGCGGCGAGGGCGGCGGGGTCGCGGTGCTGCTTGGGCACGTGCTGGTCGATCGCGCCGCCGCCGGCGGCGGCGAGCGCGAGCTGACGATGGGGATCACCTACGCCGTCTCCCCGCACGGGATCCCCGTCGGCCTCGACTACGTGGCGCTCGGGCACGTCCACCGGCCGCAGACCCTCCCCGGGGTCGCCGCGCCGGGCCGCTACTGCGGCAGCCCGATGGCCCTCGACTTCAGCGAGGACAACCACGCGAAGTGCGTGGTGGTGGTGGAGGTGGAGGGCGACGTCACCCGTGCGCGGGAGGTCCCGCTGGCGGCGGCGCGGCCGCTGGTGCGCCTGCGGGGGAGGCTCGACGACCTGGCGGCGCTCGCCTCCCCCCATCCGGGCGCCTGGTTCGCGTGCGAGGTGCTGCTGGACGCGCCGGCCACCGACCTGGTGCGTCAGGTGCGCGAGGCGGTGCCGGACGCCCTGCGCGTGGAGCCGGTGTACTCCGCCCCGGCCGGGACGCCCCCCGGCACCGGCGGGGCGGGCGGAGATGACCCGGTGCGCGACCTGCCGGCGCTCTACGCCGAGTGGACCGCGGCCCTGGGGCGGGAGCTCCCGGCGGCCCAGGCCGAGGCGTTTGCGCTCGCCGTCGCCGAGGGCGCCGAGGAGGCCGAGGCGTGAGGCCGCTCGAGATCGACCTCACGGCGTTCCGCTCGTACGACCGGGCGACGGTCGACCTGCGCCCCCACGAGCTGGTCGTCATCTCCGGCGACACGGGGGCGGGGAAGACGTCGCTGCTCGACGCGATCGCGTTCGCGCTGTTCGGGCAGACCCCCGAGAAGGCGCGGCCGGGCGACCTGCTGACCCTGGGGCGCACGCACGGCGAGGTGCGCCTCACGTTCGCGGCGCGGGGCGCGGTGTGGCGGGTGGCGCGCCGCTACGGACCCGACGCCCCGGAGCCGTCGCACGTGCTCGAGCGCCTGGACGGCGACGGCGGCCCCACCCTGGAGACGACCGGCGGCGAGGGGGCGGTGCAGGCGGAGCTCGCGCGGATCGTGGGGATGAGCTTCCGGGCCTTCACCAGCGCCGTCCTGCTGGCCCAGGGGCGGTTCGCGGAGTTCCTCGGCGCCCAGCCGCGCGACCGCGACGCGATCCTGCGGGAGCTGTTCAACGTCGCGTCGCTGGAGGGCGCGCGCCTCGCGGCGGGCCGGGCGCAGGCCGCCGCGGAGGGCGAGGCCGACGCCTACGAGCGCGGCGCCGGGAGGCTCCCCGCCCACGGGGCGGCGGCGCGATGGCAGGCGGCGCGGGGGCTGCGCGACGCCGCGGCGCGGCACGCGGGAGCCCGCCGGCTGGTGCCGCTGGCGCGGGCGGCCGCGGCGCACGCCGAGGCGGCCGCCACGGCGCGTGCGCAGGCGGCGGCGGCGCGGGCGGCGGCGGCGGAGCTGCCGGACGACGACGCGGGCGCGGACC
>DASSBX010000059.1:0-2900 GCA_035698305.1 Miltoncostaeaceae bacterium
AGCACCGACGCCCTCCGCGACACCGGCATCCGCGACGAGGCGCGCGCGGCCCTGGAGCGCGGCGCCGCCCACCTGCGCTCCCTCCAGCACCCCGAGGGCTACTGGTGGGGCGAGCTGGAGTCCAACAGCACGATCGTCTCGGAGCACGTGTTCATGCTCCACCTGTTCGGGCTCGCGACCGACGACCTGCGCCGGCGCCTCGGCAACGAGCTGCTCGCCACGCAGCGCGACGACGGGTCGTGGGCGAACTGGTGGGACGGCCCCGCCGACCTGTCCACCACCGTCGAGTCGTACTACGCGCTGCGCCTCTGCGGGATCCCCGCCGACGATCCGCGCATGGTGCGGGCCAAGGAGGTCGTCCGCGGCCTCGGCGGGGCGGAGCGGGTGCGCTTCTTCACCAAGCTGTGGCTCGCCGTGATGGGGCGTTACCCGTGGGACCGGATCCCGGTGCTGCCGCCCGAGATGATCCTGCTGCCGGCGCGGGCGCCCCTGTCGCCGTACCGCTTCGCCTGCTGGGCGCGCGGGACGTTCGTGGCGCTGATGATCGTGATGTCGCGCAAGCCCGTGTACCCCCAGCCGGTCGGCCTGGACGAGCTGTTCACCGACCCGCCGGGCTCGGGGCCCCTGCCGATGTCGAAGACCCCCGGCAGGTGGACGCCCCTGCTGACGTTCGCGATGAAGCTCGCCGCCGCCTACAACCGGAAGCCGATCCCGTGGCTGCGCCGCCTGTCGGAGCGCCGGGTGATGCGGTGGATCATGGAGCGCCAGGAGGCCGACGGGTCGTGGGGCGGCATCCAGCCCCCGTGGATCTACTCGATCATCGCCCTCCACACGCTGGGCCTCCCGCTGGACCACCCGGTGATGAGGAAGGCCATCGACGGGTTCGACGACACGTTCGCCCTCCACCTGGACGACGGCGAGCGCCTGCGGATCCAGGCGTGCCTGTCGCCCATCTGGGACACGTGCCTGGCGGCGGTCGCGCTGGAGGACGCGGGCGCCGGCCGCGGCGACCCGGCGGTGCGGGCGGCGTGCGACTGGATGCTCTCCAAGGAGGTCACCCGCATCGGCGACTGGCGCTTCGTGCCGCGCCGCGGCCGGGCGGGCGGCTGGTCGTTCGAGTTCGAGAACGAGTGGTACCCCGACACCGACGACACCGCCGAGGTGCTCATCGCGCTGCGCCGCGCCGGCCACCCGCCGTCGCACCCGGCCATCCGCCGCGGCGTCGAATGGCTGCTGACCATGCAGAGCGCCAACGGGGGCTGGGGCGCGTTCGACGTGGACAACGACCGCCACATCATGAAGCAGCTGCCGCTCTGCGACTTCGGCGAGGTCATCGACCCGCCCACCGAGGACGTGTCGGCCCACGTGGTGGAGGCGCTCGTCGAGTGCGGCGTGCCGCGCACCCACCCGGCGCTGCGGCGGGGCGTCGCCTACCTGTGGCGCACGCAGCGTCCCGACGGGTCGTGGTGGGGGCGCTGGGGCGTCAACCACGTCTACGGGACCGGCGCGGCGCTGCCGGCTCTCGCGGCGGCGGGCGAGGACATGCGCTCGCCCGCCGCGCGGCGGGCCGTCGCGTTCCTGGCCGAGCACCAGAACGCCGACGGCGGCTGGGGGGAGGACATCCGCAGCTACGCCGACCCGGCGTGGATCGCCCGCGGCGTGTCCACCGCCTCCCAGACCGCGTGGGCGCTGCTGGCCCTGCACGCCGCCGACCCCGCCCATCCGGCGATCGACGGCGGCCTCGCGTTCCTGGCGCGCACCCAGAACCCGGACGGGTCGTGGGACGAGGAGCCCTTCACCGGCACCGGGTTCCCCCTGGACTTCATGATCCGGTACCACCTCTACCGCCAGGTGTTCCCCGTCAGCGCGCTGGGCCGGATCCTGCGGTGAGCCGAGCGACCAATCCCGCCGGTCAGCGACCCCTCTTATCGGGGGCCGCGGCCGCGCTTCGCGCGGCATTGGACCGGCGGGAATTTCCGTCGCATGAGACCGGACTCGTCGCGGGGGCGCCGGGCCGGCGGGCCGTGCGCGCGCACGACGAGAACTTCCCGGTCGCGTTCCTGCTCGCGCCCCGCGACGTGCGGGCCGACATGCGCACGGTCTACTGGTTCTGCCGCACCACGGACGACATCGGCGACGAGGGGGCGGGGTCGGCGGAGGACAGGCTCGCCGCGCTCGACGCCTTCGAGGACGACCTGCTGCGCGCCGTCGCCGGCGGCGACGCCGGGCCCGGGCTCGCGGCGACCGCCGACGTCATCCGGCGGCGCGGGCTCACGGCCGACCCGTTCACGCGGCTGATCGAGGCCAACCGCATGGATCAGCGCCGGCGGCGCTGGGACACGAACGAGGAGCTCGTCCACTACTGCCGCCACTCCGCCACCACCGTCGGTGAGATGGTGCTCGGCGTGCTCGGCTACCGCGACCCGTGGCGCATCGGCATGAGCGACGCCACCTGCATCGGCCTGCAGCTCGTGAACTTCTGGCAGGACATCGCCCGCGACCTGCGCGACCGCGGCCGCATCTACCTGCCGCGCGAGTCGATGGCGCGCTTCGGCGTGACCGAGGACGACCTGCGGGCGCCGTCGGCCTCGCCGGACGTCCGCGCGCTGGTGGCGGCCGAGGTGGCCCTCGCCCGCGGGTATCTGCTGCGCGGCGAGCCGCTGCACCGGTTCGTGCCGCGCCGGGTGAGCCTGGACCTGCGGATGTTCAGCGCCGGGGGCCTCGCCCTGTGCGACGCGATCGCCGCCCAGGACCACGACACGCTGCGGCGCCGTCCCGCGCCGGGCCGGCTGGGGCGCGCCCGGATCGCGGCGTCGGCGCTGCGCCGCGCGCTCCGCGCGGCGCGGGCATGACGCTCGAGGAGGCGCATCGCCACTGCCGGGAGGTGGCCCGCCGGGAGG
>DASSBX010000060.1:0-5754 GCA_035698305.1 Miltoncostaeaceae bacterium
AGGGTGCCCTGGAGGCCGGCCGTGTCGGGGACGTTCAGGACGCCGACCGCGGCGCGGTCGCCGAGCAGCGGCTTGACGTCGCGCTCGAAGTCCACGTCGCCGCCCTGGAGCTCGTCGTCGAGCATCTTCCGGAACTCGGGATAGGCGGGGAACAGCCTGGCCAGCTCGTCGATCTGGGTCCACTGCGGGCCGTCGAAGTCGGTGGTGACCTCGAGGTAGAACGGGCTGCCCGCAGGCACGTAGGACGCGACGTCCCCGGCCTGGGAGCCGGACTCGGAGGAGCCGCCGCAACCCGCCACGCCCAGCGTCGCGCCGGCGAGCGCGCCGGTGGCGAGCACCACGGCCCGTCGACGGCGCAGCGTCTCCATGAACTGAACGGCCATGCGGAGGGACCTCCGAATCGGGGACCAGGGGCTTCCGAAGGTAGCAACGCCCTCATCGGCCGCGTACGGCCGTCCGTAAAGGCTCGGCCAAGACCCCCGGCCAGGTTGCGGCACCCGTCAGGCCCGGGTACGGACCTCGATCACGAGGGGCACCCCGTCCAGGTCGAAGCGCTGGCGGAGGCGGTTCTCCAGCCAGAAGCCGTAGTCGCGCGTCATGAGCGACCGGTCGTTCACGTCCAGGCGGAGGACGGGCGGCGCCTCGCCCGTCTGCACCAGGTAGCGCAGCGACAGCCGCCGGTTGCCCTTGCGCGGCCCGGGGCGCTCGGCGGCGAGCTCGCGGATCGCCTCGTTGAGCTCCCGCGTGGGGATTCGGGCCCGGCGGCGCCCCTCGAGCCGCAGGGCGGCGGGCAGCAGCCGGTGGAGCCCCTCCCCCGTCGCGGCGGAGCACACCTCGATGGCGGGCCGCTGGCGGGACTTGGCGCGCAGCCGGCCGCGGATGTGGTCGAGGTCGGGCTGCGCGAGGTCCCACTTGTTCATCACCAGCAGGGTCGCGCAGTGGGCGCGGGCAGCCCGGTCGACGGCGCCGAGGTCGGCGTCGGTGAGCCCCTCGGTGGCGTCGGCCACCACCATCGCGACGTCGCTGCGCTCGGCCGCTTGGAGCGCCCGGATCTGGCTGTAGTGCTCGACGTCGTCGCGCATGCGGCCGCGCCTGCGCAGGCCGGCCGTGTCGATCAGCACGACGGGCCGCCCGTCGACCTCGATGAACGTGTCGATCGGGTCGCGCGTGGTGCCGGGGGCATCGTGGACGACGACGCGGTCCTCGCCGAGCAGGGCGTTCAGGATCGAGCTCTTGCCGACGTTGGGGCGTCCCAGGATGCAGATCGCCGGGACGTGCTCGCGCTCGGCGTCGGCGGCCGGGGCGTCCGGGAGGGCGGCGACGAGCGCGTCGAGCAGGTCGCCGATGCCCCGCCCGTGCTGGGCGGAGACGGCGTGGACCTCCCCGATCCCCAGCGACCGGAGGTTCTGGGCGGCCGCCTCGGGCGCGGCGCTGTCGGTCTTGTTGGCCACGAGCATCATGGGCCGGCCGATGCGGCGCAGCCGGTCCAGCACCTCGAGGTCGCCGGCCGTCGGCGCCGTCTGCACATCCACGACGAAGAGCACCAGGTCGGCCTCCTCGATCCCGCGCACCGCCTGCGCGGCGATCTGCTTGCCCACCTCCGACGGGTCGGCCTCGTCGATGCCGCCCGTGTCGATGAGCTGGAAGGCGCGGCCGTTCCACTCGGCCCCGGCCTGGCGGCGGTCGCGGGTGACGCCCGCGACCGCGTCGACCACCGCGTCGCGCCGTCCGGCCAGGCGGTTGAACAGGGTCGACTTGCCGACGTTGGGGTAGCCGACGATGGCGACGGTCGGCTGACCGGCGTCGAGGGTGCTGCGACCACGGCGGGGCGCCCAGCGCGCACGGGCGGCGGCGCGTTCAGCCACCGGGCGCTCCGTCGATGTGCCCGGGCGGCTCGGTCCGCGGCCCGCCGGCGACGGGGATGAGCGCGGCGATGGCCGCCATGAGGCGGTCGACCGCCTGGCGGGAGCGCGCGGCGCGGGAGCCCCCGTCCACGTCGGACATGTCGAGCGGCGCGCCGAACGCCACCCGGGTCTTGTGCCCGAGCCTGTGGCTGCCCCAGATCGCCGCCGGGATGACGGTCACCCCGGGGATGAGCGCGAGCGACCCTGCGCCGGAGAGGCCGGGGCGCAGGCGTCCGTCGGTGAAGCGGGTCCCCTCGGGGAACATCAGCAGCATGTCGCCTCTCGAGAGGACCTCGCGGGAGAGCCGCAGCGCCCGCCGGTCGGCGCCGCCGCGCTCGACGGGGAACGCGCCCATGCGGTTGACGTACCCGCGCAGGAACGGGACCCGGAAGAGCTCGGCCTTGGCGAAGTAGTAGCTCTTTCGCGGGACCGCCGCCACCCCGAGGATCACCGGGTCGGCCTGCGAGATGTGGTTGCACACGATGAGGACGGCCCCCGACGCGGGGATGTTGTCCCTGCCCGTCACCGACAGCCGGAAGAACCCGTACGCGGCGGGCATGAGCGTGAGGTGGCCGAGGCCCCACCAGAACGGCGTGATGACCGGGGCGCGGTCGAGGTCGGTCGAGAACCTGCTCACGCGCCGCCGCCGCCCGCGCGGAGGTCCTCGACGAGACGGACGATGAGGTCGGCCACCTCCTCCGCGTCGAGCTCGGACGAGTCGATCACGATGGCCCCCTCCGCCACCCGGAGGGGGCTCGCGGCGCGGGTCGAGTCGATGTGGTCGCGGCGGCGCACGTCCTCGAGCACGCGCTCGAAGTCGGCCGGCACCCCGCGGTTCGCCAGGTCGGCGTGCCGCCGGCGGGCGCGCTCCTCCAGCGACGCGGTCAGGAACACCTTCAGCTCGGCGCCGGGCACCACGACGCTCCCGACGTCGCGGCCGTCCGAGACCCACGACCCGGACGCCATGACCGCCCGCTGCGCCTCGACCATCCGCTCGCGCACCCCCGGGTGGGCGGACACCTCCGAGACGCGCGCGGCGACGTCGGGGTGGCGGATGACGTCGGTCACGTCCATGCCGGCGATTCTGACGCGGTCGCCGTCGTCGGTGGGCTCGATCCCGATCGGCTCGTCGCGCGCGAGCGCGGCGAGGGCCGCGGCGTCCCCGGGCGCGACGCCCCGCTGGGCGGCCAGCCAGGTGAGGGCGCGGTACATCGCCCCCGTGTCGAGGTAGGCGACGCCGAGGCGGCGCGCGACGGCGCGGGCGACCGTGCTCTTGCCGGCCCCGGCGGGGCCGTCGATCGCCACGATCACGCGGCCAGCGCCCCCAGGGCGACGAGGTCGCGGGGGAAGTCCGGGTACGACACGGCGACCGCCTCGAACCCGGAGACGGCGACGCCCTCCGCGCTGGCGAGCCCGGCGACGGCGCCGAGGATGCTGAGGCGGTGGTCGCCGAGGGTGGCGACCTCGCCCCCGCGCAGCGACGGGGCGCCGGTCACGGCGAAGCCGTCCTCCCGCTCCTCCGCGTCGGCGCCCATCGCCCGCAGGGCGGCGACCACCGACGCGATGCGGTCGCTCTCCTTCACCCGCAGCTCCCGGGCGCCGCGGACCACGGTCGTGCCGTCCGCGAACGCGCCGAGCAGCCCCACCAGCGGCAGCTCGTCGATCATCGCCGGCACCTCCTCGGGCGCCACCTCGGTGGCGCGCAGCGCGCCGGCGCGGGCGACGACGAGCGTGCCGCACGGCTCCCCCGCCACGGCGGGGCCGCGCTCCTCGCGAACGTCGGCGCCCATCCGGCGCATCACCGCGACCAGGCCGGTGCGGCCGGGGTTGAGGTTGACGCCGGGCAGGCGCACCTCCGGGTCGCCGAGCAGGGCGCCCGCCACCAGCAGGCCGGCGGCCGACGAGAAGTCGCCGGGCACCTCCATGTCGGGCAGCGCGAGGCGCTCCACCGGGCCCGTCACGCCGACGGCGCCGCCCTCGCGCAGCAGCGGGACGCCGGCGGCCTCGAGCATCCGCTCGGTGTGGTCGCGCGACGGCGCGGGCTCGTGCACCCAGGTGGTGCCGTCCGCGGAGAGGCCGGCGAGCAGCAGGCAGCTCTTGACCTGCGCCGAGGCGACGGTGAGGCGGTGCTCGACGCCGCGCAGGGGGACCCCGCCGCTGATGACCACCGGCGGCGTCCCGCCGGGGGCGGTGAAGATCTGGGCGCCCATCGCGCGGAGCGGCTGGGCGACGCGCGACATGGGGCGTCCGCGGAGGGACTCGTCGCCGTCCAGGATCACGTGGTCGCCGGACTGGCCGGTCAGGATCCCCGCGGCGAGCCGCATGAGGGTCCCGGCGTTGGCGCAGTCGATGTGCGGCGGCGGCCGCAGCCCCCGGATCCCACGCCCGGCGACGCGGACCTCTCCGCCGAGCTCCCCGAGCGCCGGCACCCGGCACGCCTCCACCAGCGCCAGGGTCGCCGCGGTGTCCTCCGAGTCGAGCGGCCGCGTGATCGTGACCTCGCGGTCGCCGATCGCCGCCAGCAGGAGCGCCCGATGGGTCAGCGACTTGTCCGGCGGCACCTGGACGGAGCCGCGGAGCAGGGGGACCGGGGCAACGCGCACGACCGCCACGCCCCGAACCCTAATGGTCGGGCGCGCGGCCCTCCGGCGGCGCGATCCGCGGGCGAGCCCGCCCGGGGCGCGCCCGGGGCTGGACGATGCGCGGCCACCGTTGACCGCGCGGGGGCTGACGGAGGATTCGCCGGTGCCCGGCACGCGCTTCCGTCGGTTCCGGCGGTCCATCGCACTCGCCGTGGTCGTCGGCGCCGCCGTCGCCGCGCCCGCGCGAGGGCAGGCGCCGGTGGACCAGAGCGCCGACGTCGCCGGCGGCTCCGCCCAGGTGTTCCAGTACGGGTTCACCGGCAGGGGGCTGCTCACGCCGCTGTCGCCGCCGTCCTTCGCGGGGAGCGCCTCCGCGGCGCAGCTCGCCGTCACGCCCGACGGGATCTCGGTCTACGTCGGGACCGACGCCGGCATCGACCGGTACGACCGCATCGATCCGGGGTTCCTCGGGCCGAAGAGCCCGGCGAGCGTCGCCGTGCCGAACGGGATCGTGGGGATCGTGGCGGGCCGAGCGCCGGGCGCGTGTACGCCACCGCCCCGCCGTCGTCGGTCTTCCAGTTCGCCGTCGGCCTCGGGGGGCCCTCAGCCCGCTCGCGGCCCCCCCGGTGCCCGTGCCGGGCAACCTCTCGCCCGGGGGCATCGCGACGTCGCCGGACGGGGCGTCGGTGTACGTCGCCGCGTTCGATCTGGACCGGGGGACGCCGCGAGCGTCGCCCAGTACACCGTCGGGCCGAACGGCTGACGCCGAAGATCCCGGCGAGCGTGCCCGCGGGCAGCGGCCCGGCCGGGCTCGGTCGCGGTCAGCCCCGACGGGCGGTCCGTCTCCGTCACGAACACCGGCAGCGACACCGTCTCCCAGTACGACGTCGGGGCGGGCGGCACGCTCACGCCGAAGCGCGTCGCGTCGGTCGGAACCGTGGGCGAGGCGCCCGCCGGCATCGCGCTCGCGCCCGACGGCGACTCGGCCTACGTCGCGAACTTCGGCGACGTCCAGTTCGACGGCGGGTCGGTCGTGCAGTACGACACCGGCGACGACGGCTCCCTCACGCCCAAGCGGCCGAACACGGTCCAGGCGAGGAGCAACCCGACCGGGATCGCCGTCAGCGCAGACTCCGCCTCGGTCCACGTCACCAGCGGCAGCACCGTCTTCCAGTTCGACATCGGGCCCGGCGGACGCCTGGCCCCCAAGAGCACCCCGTCGCTCGCGACCGGCGCGAGCTCGAACGGCATCGCCCTGAGCCCGGAGC
>DASSBX010000061.1:0-5051 GCA_035698305.1 Miltoncostaeaceae bacterium
GCCCGCCGCGGCGCGCATCGCCGTGACCATCGCCTCCACGTACGCGCGCACCCGCCGGCCGGGCCGCAGGTCGCAGATGCCGTAGAGCACGCTCTGCCCGGGTCCGTGCCAGGTCATCTGGCCGCCGCGGTCGACCTCCACGAACTCCGCGCCCGCGGCCTCCAGGGTCGCGTCCGGCACGTGCAGGTCGTCGCGGGTGCCGTGGCGTCCCGCGGTGTAGGTCGGCGGGTGCTCCAGCACCCACAGCACGTCCGGCACCTCGCCCGCCGCCCGCGCCGCCGCCAGGCGGCCCTGGACGTCCCACGCCTCCCGGTACGGGATCCGCTCCGTCCGCACCAGCACGCCGGGGACGCTCACCCCGGCGCCTCCACGTGCCGTTCCAGGATGGTGACGTCCCGCCACGCGCCGTCCCGGCGGGCGTGGGCCCGGTGGGTGCCCACCTCGCGGAACCCGGCGGAGCGGGCGAGCGCAAGGCCGGCGGCGTTCTCGGGGAGGATCATCCCCACCAGCTTCCAGTAGCCGAACGAGGGCGCCTCGGCGATCAGCGCCCCGAGCATGGCCCGGCCGATGCCGCGCCCGTGCGACGACTCCGCAACATAGACCGTGTACTCCGCAACGCCCGCGTACCAGCTGCGGTGCGAGAACGGCGCGAGGGCCGACCACCCGACCACCTCGCCGCCGACCTGCGCGCACCACACCGGCGCGCGCGGGCCGCGGGCCGCCAGCCAACCCCGCCGTTCCTCGGCGCTGTGGGGCCCCGTGGCGAAGGTGGCGGTGCCCGTGGCCGCCGCCTCGTCGTAGATCCGGCCGATGGCCCCGGCGTCCGCGCTCCCGGCGCGGCGGATCACGAGTCGGTCCGACACCGGAACGAGATTAGCGACGGATCTGCAAGCGGGCCGGTTCCGGCCTTTCATCTGGCCGCCTCGCCGGGTGACGGACGCGCTCCGCCTGTGGTACGAAGGGCTCGATCATGATCCCCGCTCCCGCCTCGCGGGCGTGGCGAGCGGCGCTGCTCGCTGCGGCCGCCTGCTTCGTCCTGCTCTTCGCAGCCTCCGCGGCCACCGCGGAGCAGGCGTCGTCCGTCTCCAGGTCGACCCAGGGAGGATACCTGGACGCGGGCGACGAGCACACCTGCGCGCTGCTCGCCGACCGCTCGCTGCGGTGCTGGGGCAAGGGCCTCGCCGGACGGCTCGGGTACGGCAACGAGGCCAACGTGCTGTCCGCGGCGGCCGCCGCACCGGTGAACCTCGGCCCCGGCCTCTCGGCCCGCGCCGTGGTGGCCGGCGACTACCACACGTGCGCGATCGCGAACGACGGCACCGTCCACTGCTGGGGCTTCGGCGCCAACGGGCGCCTGGGCTACGGGAACACGGACAACGTCCTGTCGCCGGCCGCCGCCCCCGCGGTGAACCTCGGCGGCCGTCGCGCCATCGCCATCACGGCGGGCGCGTCCCACACCTGCGCGATCGTCGACGACGGCTCGGTGCTCTGCTGGGGCAACGGCGTCTCCGGTCGGCTCGGCTACGGCAACCAGGCGACGATCGGCGACAACGAGCCCCCGGCGGCCGCGGGCGCGGTCAACATCGGCGCCGGGCGCCGCGCGGTGGCCATCTCGGCGGGGGACTTCCACACCTGCGTGATCCGCGACGACGGGGCCCTCCTCTGCTGGGGGTTCGGCTCCGCCGGGCAGCTCGGGCGCGGCTCCACCGCCGACATCGGCGACAACGAGACGCCGGGGCAGGCCGGCCCGGTGCCGCTGGGCGGCCACGCGGTGCGGGCGGTGTCGGGCGGCAAGGGCCACACCTGCGCCGTGTTGGACGACGGCTCGGCGCGCTGCTGGGGCTTCGGCGCGGACGGCCGCCTGGGCTACGGCTCCACGGGGGACATCACCACCGCCTCGGCGGCGCCCGCCGTCTCCCTCGGCGCTGGGCGCACCGCCGTCGCCATCTCCGCCGGCGAGGCGCACACCTGCGCGATCCTCGACACCGGCAGCGTCCGCTGCTGGGGCTTCGGCGGCAACGGCAGGCTCGGCAACGACGGCACCGACTCGATCGGCGACACCGCCGGTGAGACGCCCGCCAGCGTCCCGCCCGTCAACCTCGGGGCGGGCCGCACGGCCCGCGCCATCACCGTGGGCTTCTCGCACACGTGCGCGCTGCTCGACGACGGCACCCTCCGCTGCTGGGGCTTCGGCGGCAGCGGCCGCCTCGGGTACGGCAACGAGAACTCGGTGGGCGACGACCCCTCGCGGAGCGTCGCCGCCGCCGGGCCGGTGCCGGTGCCCGCCCCGCTGGCCCCGACGCTGGCCGACCTGACGCTCGGCGTCACGCCGGGCGCCGTCCAGATGTCGGTCGGCGAGGCCGCCACCGTGACGCTGCGGGTCGTCAACTTCGGGCCCGACGCCACCCCCGGCGTCGCCGTGTCGCTGCCGCCCGCCCCCGGGCTGTCCTACCGCAGCGCCGCGGCGAGCCAGGGCGGATTCAACGGCCCGGCCGGGGCGTGGCAGGTCGGCACCCTGGGCCCCGGCGCCACCGCCACCCTCTCCGTGTCGGTCGCGGGCACCGCCGCGGGCACCCGGACGCTCGCCGCGGAGATCGCGTCGTCCGGCGTGTTCGACCCGACCTCCACCCCCGGCAACGGCGGACCGGAGGACGACACCGCGGCGGTCACCTTCGCGATCGCCCCCACGGGGGGCGGCGGCACCGGCGGCACCGTCAGCTCCCGGCTCGCGCCGCGCAGCCTGAAGGTCCGGGTGGTCCGCACGCCCCGGAAGGGCCGCGTGAAGACCCTGAAGGTCACCGGCCGGCTGGTGCTCCCGCGGGTGCGGCCGGCGCCGAAGTGCGCCGGGCGGGTGCGGGTGCGCGCGCACGCCGGCAAGCGCGTGCTCGCCTCGCGCACCGTCCGCCTGAAGGCGCGCAAGGGCGTCTGCCGGTTCGCCACCGTCCTGCGTCCGAAGCGGCTGCGCTCCGCGAAGCAGATCCAGGTGAAGGCCAGGTTCCTGGGCAACGTGCAGCTCAAGGCGCGCAACGCGAAGACCGTCAAGGTGAAGGTGAAGGTCGCCCGGGTGGCCCGCCGCCGCTAGCCCGTCCCCCGCCGCTACGGAGCGGCGGGGTTCACCCCCACGTCCGCGGGTCGGTCGGCCAGCGTCACGCGGATGGTGCGGCGCCCGCCGTCGCGGACGACGGTCACCGCCAGCGCCTCGCCCACGGCGCGCGACGACACCGCGCGGCTCACGTCGGCCATGTCCCTCACCGCACCGCCGTCCACGGCGACGATGACGTCGCCGCCGCGCGGCACGTCGGCCTCGAGGGGGGTGGTCGCGGCGCGCAGGCCCGCCTTCGCGGCCGGGCCGCGGTCGTCGGTCTCGACGATCGCGACGCCGCGGTCGTCGCCGAGGCCGAGGGCGGTCGCGATGTCCGGCGTCACCGACCGGCCGGTCACCCCCAGCCAGGCGTGCTCGGCGGTGCCGTCGGCGATGATCGAGTCGGCCACCGGCCGGATCGTGTCGATCGGGACCGCGAAGCCGACGCCGTTGTTGCCGCCGCCCTCCGAGGCGATCTGGGAGTTGATGCCGATGACGTGGCCGGCGGCGTCCAGCAGCGGCCCGCCCGAGTTGCCCTCGTTGATCGCCGCGTCGGTCTGGATCACGTTCTGGATGTCGAACCCGTTCGGCGCCGTGATGATCCGCTTCAGCGCCGAGACGATGCCGGTGGTGGCGGTGCGCTCCAGGCCGAACGGGTTGCCGATCGCGATGACCGCGTCCCCCACGCTCAGGGCGCCGCTGCGCCCGAGGGGCAGCGGGGTGACCCCGGCGGCGGTGCGCTCCACCTGCAGCACCGCCAGGTCGGTGCTCTCGTCGGCGCCGAGGACGCGCGCGTCGGTCTCGGTGCCGTCGTCGAAGCGGACCTGCGCCTCCTTCGCGTCGTCCACCACGTGGGCGTTGGTCAGCACGCGGCCGCGGCGGTCGACGACGAAGCCGGAGCCCAGGCGCCCGCCGGCCGAGGCGTTGCCGACCGTCACCGTCACCACGGCCGGCGAGCTGGCCGCGACCACCCGCTGCACGCCGCGGGCCGGCGTGGCGGCCCCGCCGCCCTCGCCCTCGCCCTCGGCGGCGGTCCCGGCGGTGTCCCTCGTGGCGGGCGGCAGCGGGGTGGGGTCGCTCCGGACGACGGTCTCGTCGCCGCCCAGGTTGCCGGTCACGGCGAGGCCCCCGAGCACCACCAGGCCGCCCACGACGGCCGGCAGCAGCCCGCCGGTGAGCCAGGCGGGCGCCCGCCGGCGGCGGCGCTGCGGCGGGTACGGGTTGCGGTCGGGCCCGGGCGGCGGCACGGCCGCAGGGTAGCGGCCGGCATTAGCGTTCGGTTGCGCGCCGGGGGTCCGCGGCGCGTCCCCGCTACGATCGCCCAGAACGGCCGGAGGTGAGCGGTGTCCGACCACATCCTGGTGGTCGAGGACGAGGCGTCGATCCGCACCATCGTCGAGTACGCCCTGCGCGACGCGGGGTTCTCGGTGACGGGGTCGGGCCGGGGCGACGAGGCGCTCGAGATCATCGAGCGGGAGCCGGTGGACCTGGTGGTCCTCGACATCATGCTGCCCGGGATCGACGGGCTGGAGGTCTGCAAGCGCATCCGCGCCGGCCGCAACATCCCGATCATCATGCTGTCGGCGCGCGGCGAGGAGCTCGACAAGGTCCTGGGCCTCGAGCTCGGCGCCGACGACTACGTCACCAAGCCCTTCTCCCCGCGGGAGCTGGTGTCGCGGGTCAAGGCCAACCTGCGCCGCGCCCGCCTGGAGCCCGACCGCTCCGCCCCCCTGCGGGCGGGCGACCTGGAGATCGACTCCACGGCGCGCACCGTCACGCGCGACGGCCGCGAGCTGACCCTGACGTACTCCGAGTTCGAGATCCTCCACAAGCTCGCCGGCTCCCCCCGCCGGGTGTTCACCCGCGAGGAGCTGATGAACCACCTGTGGAAGGGCGACTTCTTCGGGGACCTGCGCAGCGTCGACGTGCACGTCCGCCACCTGCGCCAGAAGGTCGAGCACGACCCGTC
>DASSBX010000062.1:0-3225 GCA_035698305.1 Miltoncostaeaceae bacterium
GTTCAGCCGCAGGACCGCGACGGGCGGGGCGGCCTCCAGGATGACGACGTCGTCGCTCACCGCCCCTCCCCCTCGAGCCGCGTGCTCGCCCGGGCGGCCGCCTCGGGGTCGAAGTACTGGAGCTCCGGGCTGTCGGGCCCGATGTTCAGCGCCACGTTGATCGACCCGAACCCGCCGACCATGGCGACGAGCACGCACAGCTCCACGATCTCGGGCTCGCTGAAGTGCGCGCGCAGGTCGTCCACCATCGCGTCGGTGACGAAGCGGGCGCCCGAGGCCATCGTCCCCGCGAACACGATCGCGGCCCGCTCCGCCGGGCTGTAGGCGTCGGCGGCGGCGGGGTCGTCGATCGGCAGGTAGTCGGCCTCGCCGACGTGCGGGAGCGCGCACGTGAAGCGCGTGTTCTGGCAGATGCGGCAGCCGACCGCGCGGGCGATGGCCATGCGGCAGAGGTCCTTGACGCGCATGTCGAGCACCCCGCCCGTCCAGAGCGTGAGGTAGAGGTCGAAGAACCCGGCCATGAGGTCCGGCCGGTGGGCCATGACGCCGTTGAAGTTCCCCTCCACCCCCTCGGCGAGGGGGATGCGCGGCTCGGCCGTCTCCCCCACCGGCCCGACGATCTCGATGATGCGCTCGCTCATGGGGTCCCCCTGCTCGCTAGCGGAACTCGGTCTTGCGCGTCCCGTCCGGGTCGATCTCCTCGCGGATCAGCCGCACCTCCTCGGCCGTCGGCGCCGGCGTCTCCCCCAGGTCGTCCGCGACGAGCAGCGGGAATCCGGTGGCCTCCTGCACCTGCTCCACGGTCACCCCCGGGTGCACCGTCCTGATCCGCATCCGCTTCGACTCCGGCGCGAAGTCCATGACCGCCAGGTTGCTGACCACCAGCTCGGGGCCGCCCTCCAGACCCAGGCGCGCGCGCTCGTCGCCGCCGCCGAGGTGGCCGGCGCACGAGATCCAGTCGACCCTCTCGACGAACGTCCGCGGATCGTGGGTCGAGCTCCAGTAGAAGAGGCGCTTGCCGATCGAGCCCATGTCGCCCATGCCGGCGGTGCCGGGCAGGCGCACCTTGGGCCGGTGGTAGTCCGGGCCCACGGCGGAGTTGTTCGCGTTGCCGTACATGTCGATCTGGGCGCCGCGGACCATGAACTTCGTGAGCCAGCGGCCGTTGAGCGCATAGCTCCAGAAGTCCTCGTACTGCTCGACGTAGGCCACCGAGTCGCGCCACAGGTCGCTCTCGAGCGTCGAGGCCGGCACCCGCTGCGGACGCGGGTCCAGGCCGACGGCGCCGGCCAGCCACACCAGGTCGGGCGCGTGGGTCCGGCGCGCCAGCATGTACGCGCAGACGGGGACGAACGAGGCCATGCCGTTGACGACCTGGTCGCCGTTCTCGAACACGCGCGCGACGCGCGCGATCATGAGCTCGTCGACCGTGTAGTCGGGCGCGCTCATGCCGACGCCAGCCGCTCGAGCGACGACAGCCGCCGGACCCCGCCGACGCCGTCGAGGTAGGCCTCGTGCGACGCCGGGCCCCGGACGTGCTCGTCCAGGAACGCCCTGGCGGCATCGGGATCGCGGGCGGCGCCCGTCCAGCCGCGGTGGAAGTCGGCGTCGTACCCGTACCGCGGGAAGCACGAGGTCGGGTGCGCGCCGTAGGGCGCGTGGACCACGGCGTCCACGGCGAACGACGGCAGCACCACGCGGTCGGGCTCGGTCCGGATCCGGTCGCCGTCCACGATCTCCTCCACCGTCACGATGACCCTGCGGGACGCCTTCGGGAACACGCGGATGTCCGGCCACAGGGCGGTGGGGTCCATCTGGACGTTCCCCTGCTCGTCGGCGCGGTGCGCGTGGACCAGGGCGACGTCGGGCGCGAGCGCCCGGCACGCGACCACGCTGCCGCCGCCCCCGAAGGGGTCGTCGATGACGCGCAGGTTGTCGGGCTGGAGATCGATGAGGTCGGTCGCGAGCAGCCCCCGCGTGATCTGGAAGGGCAGGCCGCGGGCCGCCGCGCCGAGCCGGGCGAGGAGCGCCGTCTCGGAGAGCTCCTCGAAGACGATGTCGCCGCGCTCGACCGCCTTGCGGAACTGGTTGCAGAGCCCGAACTGCTCCATGGACACCGCGGCGCCGATGAACCGCGAGAGGCACCCCGCGGCGGCGAGCATGTCGACGGGGATGCCGCCGACCAGGCAGACCAGGGTCAGGTCGCGCCGCTCCTGGCGGATCAGCTCGCGCACCATGGTCATCGGCGCGGTGAACGTCGCCATGGACTGCAGCGCGACGGTGTCGCCGTCCGAGATGAGCGCGGCGGCCTCCGCCGCCGTCGTGAGCTTGCCCGCCATCCCCGGCCCCTATGCCGTCGCCGTCGAGGTCTCGGCCGCCGGCCCGGCGGGCCGCGGCGGCAGGCCGAACACCGTGGCCGCCGTGTCGTGCAGCAGGGCGGCGAGCGCCTCCGGCTTGAGGTCGAGCGCGGCGATCTGGCCCAGGCTCTCCTCGTGCATGATCAGCGGGTAGTCGGTGCCCCACATGACCTTGCCGATGCCCCGGTTGCGGGCGTTGAGGAACCGCACCAGCTTGGGGTCCCAGTACTTGGGGGCGTGGCCCGACGTCGCGATGTAGACGTTCGGGTGCTTCCACGCCATCGCGATGAGCTCCTCGACCCACGGCCACCCGGTGTGGGCGCCCACCAGGCGCAGCTCCGGGAACCAGATCGCGATGTCGTCCAGCAGGAGCGGCTTGCCGCAGGCGCTCGGCATGAACTCGGCCGAGTGGCCGGTCTGGAACACGACCGGCACGTCCAGCTCGGCGGCCTTCGTGAAGAAGGGCCACCACTCGCGCGAGTTGAGCGGCAGGCCGAAGCCGAACGGGTGCACGTGCGCCCCGCGGAAGCCGTAGTCGCGGACGGCGCGCTCCAGCCCCCGCACGCCCTCCATGCCGG
The DNA here is from genome assembly GCA_035698305.1 of Miltoncostaeaceae bacterium. GTDB lineage: Bacteria > Actinomycetota > Thermoleophilia > Miltoncostaeales > Miltoncostaeaceae > Miltoncostaea. The sequence goes on from DASSBX010000062.1 coordinate 2,936, forward strand.
ACATCGGGTCGATCCCGGCCATGCCGACGATGCGACCCGGGTGGTCCTGGGCGAGCCGGGCGATGTGCTCGTGCTCGATGTCCACCGCCATGGCCCGCTTGCGGAAGTACGCCTGCTTGAGCGAGGGGACGCAGACCGACTGGACGCCGATCTCGTCCATGCGCGCGACGAACTCGGCCGGCGTGTGCGGGACCATGTGGTGGACCCGGCCCCACTTCTCGCCCATCGTGAAGAACACCTCCTCGTTGTTCAGGAAGATGTCGTTGATGCCGCGCTCGTCGAAGGGGTTG
>DASSBX010000063.1:0-22410 GCA_035698305.1 Miltoncostaeaceae bacterium
GGCCTGGCGGGCGTCCGGCGGGGCCGTGCGGGTGGCGGCCCGCGCCGGCGGTCGCGGGGCCTGGCGCATCGCCGCGGTCCCGGGCGGCCCCCCGGCCGCCGGGCCCACCGCGTTCGCGTCGCCCGCCCTGGCGGTGAGGGACGACGGGTCGGCCGACCTGCTGTGGGCGGCGCGGGAGGGCGACGGCTGGACGGTGCGCGCCGCCGTGCGCGCGGGGGCGGCGGGACGATGGGTGGCGGCGCCGGCGCTCGCGCCCGGGCCGTCCGCCGGGCAGCCGCGCGCCGCGGTGGCGCCGGACGGCGGCGCCGCGGCGGCGTGGACCGACGCCGGCGCCGTCGTGCTGGCGGTGCGCGGGCCGGACGGGCGCTGGACCGCCGCGCAGCCGCTCGGCCCGGGCGCGGCCCCGGCCGTCGCGGTCGCCGCCGGCGGGGTCGTGCGGGTCGCGTGGAGCGCGCCGTCCGGCGGCGCCGACATCGTGCGGGTCGGGGGCGCCGGCACGGGCACGGGGAGCGTCGGCGCCGCCGAGGACCTCGCCGCCGGGACCGGGCCGCAGATCGCCGCGACCACGGGCGCATCAGCGGTCGCCTGGGCGCCGCCCGGCGGGGGGCTGGCGGCCCTCGTGCGCGATGCCGCGGCGCCCGCCACGCCGCTCGCGCGGCAGGGCGACGTCCCGGCGGCGATGGTCGCGATCGGCGGCCCGGGACGCGCGGTGGTCACGTGGGTCGACCGTGAGGGGCCCGGGAGCGCGACCGCCGGGATGGCGACGGCGGTCCCCGGCGGGCCCTGGCGCGTCGCCGTCCAACCGGTGGGCGAGGACGTCGAGGCGCCGTCGGCCGCCGTCGGTCCCGGCGGCGACGTCCTGGTGCTGACCGCCTCGGTCGGCCGCTCGGGGACGGGGCGCACCGTCCTGGCGGCGTCGTTCGACGCCGTGGCGCGGCCCCGCCTGACGGGATCGGTCACCGGCCGCCGCCTCGGCGGCCGCCGCGTGGCGTGGACGGTGCGCGTCCGCAACGCGTCCCGCGTGCCTGCGGCGGGCGTGCGCCTGCGGATCGTGGCCCCGAGCGCGACCCGGATCCTGCCGCCGCTGCCGCCCGGGGCGGTGCGGCGCGGGCGCGCCGTGGAGGTGCGGGTCGGCGCGCTCGGCCCCCGGAGGGCGCGCGCGGTACGGCTCGTCGTCCTCCCCGGGCCCCGCGCGACGGCGGCGGCCCCGTCGGCCGAGGCGCGCGCGGTTGCGGTCGCACCGGTGGCGCTGCGGCCGTCCGCCCCTGCGGGCCTCGCTCCGTAGAACCCCGCAACCCGCGTCGGGGGAGCGACCGATGGGCGGCCCTCCCGGCGGGCCGATGATCTGGCTGGAGGGACGACGCGGAGAGGGGGCCCGATGGACGTTGGGGACTGGCTGCCGGTCGCGTGGTTCGCCGCCGCCGAGATCGGCGCGTGGCTGGTGATCGCCTGGCTCGCCGTGCTGGCGTTCCGGGGGCGCGGCGGACGGGGCTCGACGCGCTGAACCGCACGGCCCGCGGGCCGGCGGGGGACCTCAGGCGGCCGCGTCCTCGCGGTCGTCGAGGGCGAAGAGGAAGCGGGCGCTGTCGATGTCGGCGCCGTCGCCGCATCCGTCCGCGCGCAGGCGGTCGGTCGGCTCGCGCAGCAGCGCCTCGACGATGCTGCGGGTCAGGACCTCGAGGCGGCGGCGGTCCTCCGGGCAGAGCCCGTCCCACCGGCCGTCGAGTCGCGAGAGCTCCTCGCGACGGATCGCCTCGGCCCGGTCGCGGAGCGCGTCGATCAGGTCGCGGGCGGCGTCGCGGCGGGGCGCGAGACTGGGAATGCTGCCGATCGTGGTGGCCATTCCGGGGCCTCCGGGGCGTGGGGTGTCCCCCACCCCCCGGCTTGGCCGGGGGGTGGGGTCACCACCGTCGTGGGTTACCGGGCGAGCGGGTTCGGCCGGAACTGCGCGTGGCCGAGCCAACCGTGCTGGACCTCGTTGTGGAGCACCGGGTCCAGGCCGTCGTTGAACCAGAGCCCGCGGCCCTTCCAACCGGTCTTCGGGTTGTCGATGCGCCCGTCGAGACCGCGCTGGTAGGCGTTGAGCGGGTACGGGACGCGCATCGTCGTCCACTTCTTGGTCTTCTGGTTGAAGATCTGAAGCGAGTCGGAGTTGGTCCCGTTGAGGATGACCGAGTCCTTGCCCAGGCCAGAGGCGTTGAACCGGTCGACCCAGATGTAGTAATGCAGGTCGGCCGTCGTGCCCTCACCGGGGGTGGACTGCGCCATCATCGGGCCGGGCGGCTTGTAGAACGTCCAGCCCTCCTTGCACTGCGTGCCGTCGCCCCAGGTCTGCGTGCACTTGGAGCGGTCGAACCGGCCGAGGTGGCCGGAGCCACCCAGCGCGGCCCAGACGATGCCCTTCGAGTCGACGTCCACGCCGCGCGGGCCCTTGCCCGGGATCGGCGGGACGTACTGCTCGAACTTGCGGGTCGCCGGGTCGAAGCGGATCAGGTTGCCCGGCGTGCTCGGCTGCGCCGACCAGACGCTGCCGTCCACGTGGTTCGGGATGACCCCGTAGTTGAACCCGACGATCGGCTTGTCGGCGACGCCGTCGCCGTTCGTGTCGACCTTCACCTCGGCCCAGTCCTGCGCCTGGCCCTCCGTCTCAGGGCGGTTGGGGTCGTACTTGCTCGGGTCGAACCAGCCGAACAGGCGCGAGTCACCGCTGGTCCACAGCACCCCGTTCTTGTCGAAGTGGAGGTGGTGCGTGCCGTAGCAGGTGTCGATCAGGTGGAACTTCTCGGCCTTCGGGTCGTAGTAGCCCAGCTGGCGGTGACCGCCGCGGACGGGATCCTTCGCGGGGTTGTTGCAGAAGGCCGGCAGGTCCTCCTGCCACTCGCGACGGATCTGGGTCGTCATCCAGATGTTGCCCTTGCTGTCCATCATCGGGTTGTGGGGGTTCGCCGGGTTGTGGTACTTGCCGACGTAGGCGCTCACGCCGCCCACCGCGCTGGCGGGGCAGCCGAGCGTCTGGAACCCGCCGGAGCCGGCCGGGCGGCCGGGACCGCTGGTGGCCTCGCACCACGAGGTGTCGTAGCCGTTGCGGGTGGGGATCTTGATCCCGCCCGTGACGTTCTTCACCGGGTCGACCCACAGCAGGCGGTCGTTGCCGATGTCGACGCCCCACACCTTGCCGTCGGCGTTGCGGCGCGGGTTGTTCTTGTCGGTGGCGACCTCGTCGTGGGCGTAGGCCCACTTGTCACCCCAGCTCCACTGGGTGATGACGATGCCGCGCTCCTTGCCCTTCGGGCGGTGCGGCGCCGACTTCGGCGTCTCGCCCTTGGCGATCCGCTGGCTCCAGTCGGCCAGCGAGTCGAGCAGCTTGTCGCGGCCGAGGCCGACGCTCGTGTTGTACATCGTGCCGGCCTTCTTGGTGCCCGCGTCATACGCCTCGCGGGTCACGAGCGACCGGGTGGCCTTGATGCCGATCTGGTGGCACAGCATGCAGCCGAGCTTCATGCCGCTCATGCCGGACGGCGTCGCGATGTTCTCCGGCAGGTTCAGCATCGACAGCCAGTAGTTGGCCGGGTAGACCTTCGCCGCCTGGACCTTGGTCCTGGCCCTCTTGACCTTGAGGGAGAGATCGGCCCCCGGCCGCGCCGTCGTCTTGCCCGAGTCGAGGATGCCGTAGCCGCGCACCCAGACCTTGTACGTCTTGTTCGGCAGCTCCGGCAGGACGAACCGGCCCTTGCTGTCGGTCACGACGATCTTGCGGAACGCCTTGGTCTTGGAGACGGCGCCCGGCATCGTGGTCGGGATCCTGCCCTCGGCGATGACCCACACGCCGGCCTCGGGCGTCTTCCCCGAGGTGACGGTGCCCTCGATGTAGTCGGAGGAGGCCTTCGCCTTCGGCGCCTTCTTCTGCGCCACCCCCTGTCCGGTGACGGCCGTCATCGCGAACGCCGTCGCACCTGCGACACCGATCGCGGTGAGCCCAGCCGCCCATCTGCGTTTCACGCGCGCACCCCCTTGTGAACAACGTTACGAACTTAACGGCACGCTAACCGTGGGCTCGCGGGGTCCGCAAGGGCGGTGCTTCAGTTTTCTGGACGTCAGATCCGCCTGATCGAGCGAATCTGCCGATTAACGGGGGCCTAACGAGGGGTGTCACGCGCATCGATCGCGATATGGCGAATATTTCAGTGGCCGACCTTGACGGTCGGGTGCGGCGTCCGGATGATCCGGACCAGCGAACGTCACAGCCGTGACGAAGTCCGTGCCTGCCGCGCCGCGGCACCACCCACGACCCGGACCCGATGCCTGTGAAGCGCCCCACCACCCGCCGTCACCGCCGTAGCCGACGGCTCGCCGCCGTCGCCGCGGCGGCGCCGATGGCCCTGCTGGCCGTCGCCGGCACCAACGTCGACACCGCCGACGCCGCCGTCAAGCACTACTGGATCAAGGCCGTGAACGTGAAGTGGGACGTCGCCCCCAACGGGCAGGACGTCCTCATGAAGCGCCAGATCACCCTTGACCAGCGGCGCCTGGACGCCGTCGTCTACCGCGCCTACACCCGCGGCTGGAAGAAGCCGCTGCCCAACCGGGCCGCGTCGGGCGACAACGACGGCGTCCCCGGCCCCATGATCGAGGCGCGCGTCGGCGACACCGTCTTCGTGCACTTCAAGAACGAGGACCGCGTCCACAAGATGCGGCACTCGATGCACTTCCACGCGTTCACGTACAAGCCGGACAGCGACGGCACCTACATCCCGCAGATCAGCGGCCCGGGCGGCAACGTGCGGGTGGGCAAGTCGCACACGTACAAGCTGAAGGCCGGACCGCAGAGCTACGGCGCGTGGCCGTACCACGACCACTCCTCGACGATGCACGAGAGCATCCCGCAGGGGCTGTACGGCATCATGCGGATCTACCGCAAGAAGGAGAAGAAGCCGGACCGCCGGTTCGTGGTCGCGTTCGCCGAGCACCTCGGCTTCAACACCATCAACGGCCGCGCGTTCATCGGCAACACGCCGACGTTCCGCGCCAAGGTCGGCGACACCGTGGAGTGGAACGTCATCGCCATGGGCGAGCAGTTCCACACGTTCCACACGCACGGCCACCGCTGGCTGAATCCGGCCGGCACGCCCATCGACAACCAGGAGATCGGCCCGGGCGGATCGTTCACGATCCGCTGGAAGGAGGACGCGCCTGGCACGTGGTACTACCACTGCCACGTCGAGTCCCACCAGATGAACGGGATGATCGGCCTCTACAAGGTGACCAGATGAACTCCTCTCGCACGCTCATCGCAGCCACGATCACGACGGCGGCGGCCCTCGCGGGCGCCGCCCCGGTCATCGGCCAGATGACCCACCCCGGCGGCGGCACGGGAGGTGGGCACGCGGTCACCATCAACGACGCCGGGTTCCTCCCCGGTGAGATGGTGGTGGCGCCCGGCCAGCACGTGACGTTCACCAACAAGGGCGTGAACCCGCACACGGTGACGTCCGACGCCGGCGCCTTCGACTCGGGCGTCCTCAACAAGGGCAACAATTTCGACCTGGCCGCCCCGGCGGCGCCCGGCGTCTACGCGTACCACTGCTCGCTGCACCTGTTCATGCGCGGGACGGTGACCGTCTCGACGCTCACCCTGAACGGCCCCAAGCACGTGCGGGTGGGCAAGAAGGCGACGGTGCGCGGAACCGCGCCGACCACCCCGCCCGGCACGCCGGTGACCCTGGAGCGCCTCACGGGCACGGCGTGGAGCGCGATCGCCTCGACGACGCTCGCGGCCGACGGGACCTACCGGCTCAGCACGCCCGCGCTGAAGGCCACCACCGAGCTGCGCGTGGTCGCCGGCGCCGAGGTCAGCCCCACGCTGTCGGTGCCCGTCGCGCCGAAGGTCGTCGTGAAGAAGAAGGCGAAGGTCAAGCTCACGTTGACGGTGAAGGTCACGCCGAAGGCGCGCGGCAAGGCCAACCTGGAGCGGATCAACCTCGACACCTTCAAGTGGAAGCGCGTGAAGCGCTTCACGGTCGCCAAGAGCGGCAAGGCCACCGTGAAGGTGCCGAAGGCCGGCAGGTACCGGGTGACGCTCCTCGCCACCAAGCGCCTCGCGGAGGCGAGCTCCGCTGCCGTCACCTTCCGGTAGGAGCCCCCTGACGCCGGCGCGCCCCCGCCCTCAGTGCGCGGGGCCGCCGGCGGCCGGCGGGCTGGAGACCCACACGATCGTGGACCGCCCGTCCGAGGTGTTGCGCAGCGTGCACTCGTGCTCGGAGCGGAAGTACGCGCCGTCGCCCGCCTCCAGGGTCAGCGGCGCGTCGTCCTTGCGGGTGAGCTCCACCTCGCCACGCGCGACGAAGATGAAGTGCTGTGCGGCGTCCGACCGGGTGCCGCCCGACGTGACGGCGCCGGCCTCGTACTCGCAGATCACGGGCGCCATCGTCACGTCGTGCGCGTCGCCCACCACCGCGTGCAGCAGGACCCCGTCGCCGGGCATCGCCGCGCCCCGGCGGTCGGCGGCGCGGACCACGGTGACGTCACCGAGGGGCTCCGCGTCCAGGATCTCCGCCAGGCCGACGCCCAGGAAGCGCGCGATGCGGAACAGGCGGCCGGTGCTGATGTCGCTGCGCCCGTTCTCGACGAGGGACAGGAACGACGTGGACAGGTCGGTCCCCTCCGCCACCTCGCCGAGCGAGAACCCGCGCTCGACGCGGATGGCGCGGAGCTTCTCGCCCAGGGCCCGGAGCCGAACCGTCATGTCGCCGTCGTCCACCCCACCCTCCGCATCCGCGGGTCCGGAACGACTTCCGGGAGCCGGATCCGTTCTATCAGAGGGGCCTCAGGCGCTTCACCCCCGGACGGGCCGATCCGTGAGGCGCGCATGAGCACGGCCGACCCGGCCCCGCGCACCGGCGCGCTGGGGCGGCTGCGGCGCGTGACGCCGCGCCGGCTGGCCGTCCTGGCGGGCGTCTGGCTGGCGCTGACCGGGGGCGCGGTGCTGGTGGCCGACGCGCTGGACCAGCCCGTCGGTGCGGGCGACCGCGACCGCGCGCAGCCCGCGGTTCCGGGCGCCGTGGCGGAGGCGCCGGCCTCCCGGGTGGTCGAGGGGCAGCAGACGGACGGCACGGCGGACGGCGGCGAGGCGTCGCGGGGCCCGGCCGCGGCCACCGGGGCGCCCGCGCGCGGGAACGCCGTGCAGCTGCCCGCGTTCGCCATGGTGCTCGACCACCGCCTGCCGGCGGACGTCGCGGGCCTGAACCTCGGCGGGCAGGCCGAGGAGCTGCGCCGGCGGGCGATGACGACGAACGACCCCGTGACGCTGGTGGAGCTCGGCTCGGTGATGCAGGTGATCGGCGACGCCCAGAGCGCGGAGTTCGCATACCGCTCGGCCCTCGACGCCGACCCCGGCAACCTGCCGGCACGCGTCGGCCTGGCCGTGGTGCCCGCGACGGCGGACCGCGACGGCCTGGACCAGGCGGCGGCCAACCCGCGGAGCCAGCTCGTGGGCTTCAACCAGGGATGGGTGGCCCTGTACGCCGGCGACGTCGCCGGCGCCCGCGCGGCGCTGCGGCGCACGGTCGCCCTGGGCGAGGGCACCCGCCTGGGCCGCTCGGCCGCCACCCTGCTGACGGCGATGGAGACGGTCACCTTCCAGCCGGCGGGCCCGTGAGGGTCCGCCCGTCCCACGACCAGGAGGCACGATGAGCGGCGAGGAGTACGTCTACGCGGCCTACGGGGTGGTGCTGTTCGCGCTGCTCCTCTACGTCGTGGTGGCGGGCCTCCGGACGGCCCGGACGGCCCGCGAGGCCGAGCTGCTCGCGCGGCTGGTGGAGCGCGACGTGCCGGAGCCGCGGGAGGAGCCCTCCGTCGACCCGGTGGACGTCACGCGCGCCTGACCGCACCCCGGTCGAACTCGCAGGTCACGGCGCCCCGCGGCGGGTCCATGAGCACCCGCGTGGCCAGGCGCGCCACCAGGTAGAGGCCGCGCGACCCCGTCGCGTCGGGCGGCGGCAGGGACGGCGGCGCGATCGGCGGCAGCCCGGCCCCGCGATCGCGGACGGTGAGCGTCACGCGATCGGGGTGCACCTCGCCCCAGACCTCGATGGGCGCCCCCGGCGGGAGTCCCGCGTGGCGGACCGCGTTGGTCACCAGCTCGCTCACGACGCCCATGATCGCCTCGTCCGTCTCGGCGTCGACGGCGTCGGCCAGCCACGTGGCCCAGCGGCGCGCCTCCGCCGGCGCCCCGGACCCGCACGGGATGCGCGCCGTACGACGGCTCGTGGTCGGCGATGCGCTCATGCCCCCGAGACTCCCCGCCGCCCCGGGTCCGGATTCGCGCTCCGGGTCCCCCCGGACCACCGCCACGCCCCGCCCGCCGTCAGGCCACCTTGCGGACGATCAGGAAGTCCCCCTCCTGGTCCACGACCTTCTCGATGTCCGGGATCTCGTGCCCCGGCACCAGGACGAACACCTCGGAGTCGCGGTGGATGCGGTCGAATCGCGACGGGGCGAGGTGGATGCGTTCGCGGCAGTCGAGGTGGGAGCACTCGCAGAGGAACGCGATCGGCGCGTTGCGATCCTCGTCGTCCGCTTCGCGGATCTCCCCGAGCGCACGCTCCATACGCCGGTTGAGCTGCTCCATGAGCTCCTCGTTCTGGCGCAGGCGCCGCGCGCGGGACGACCGTGGGTCGATGCCCTCGTCCGGCATTGCAGCCCGGACGTTACCGCACCACCTGCGCCCAGGCGGGCGGGCCCGGATCGAGCGGCGTCCAGCCGTCCGCAGGCCGCCGGTCCCACAGCCCCATGACCGTCCCGCCGAAGCCGGCGCCCATGATCCGGGCGCCCAGCGCGCCCTCGCGGTGCGCCGCCGCCCACGCCTCCTCGGCCGCCGGCGTCGACACCCCGAAGTCGTCGCGCAGCGACCGGTGGGACGCGTCCATGAGGGCGCCGAGGGCGCGCAGGTCGCCGCGGGCCAGGGCGTCGGCCCCGGCGCGCACGCGTGCGTTCTCCGACACCACGTGGCGCACGCGGGCGGCCAGCACCGGCGGCAGGTCGCCGGTGTCGACGGCCCCCGCGGCGTGCAGATCCGGGAGCCCCAGCAGGCGGGCGGCCTCGGCGCACTCGTCGAGGCGCTCCTGGTAGCGGCCCCCGGCGACGCTGCGGCGGCCCGTGTCGCGCCCGGCGAAGCGCGCCACGCCCAGCGGCACGTCGCGGGTGTCGAGGGTCGCCATGTCGGTCAGCAGGGCGTGCCCATCCCGGCTCACCAGCACGGCGAGCTGGTCCATGAGGCCGGTCCGCACGCCGGCCCACTCCCACTCCACGCGTCGCAGCACGGCGGCGAGCAGGAAGCGCTCCATCTCCTCGCCGCCCGCCAGCGCGAGGGCCGCGAGGGCCACCGCCGACCCGAGGGCCGCCGACGACGAGAGTCCCGCCCCCATCGGCAGGTCGCCCGTCACGGTCAGGCGCATGCCCGGCAGCGGACCGGCCGACCGCTCCATCTCCGCGAGGGCGCCGCGTACGTACGCCCGCCAGTCGCCCGGCGCGGCGCCGGGGATGCCGTCGAGCGGGAACCGGTCGTCGGCGCCGACGTCGAGGGCCAGCACCTCCGCGGTGCGCGCGCCCGTCCGCACCCCCGTGACGGTGACGCCGCGGGCCAGCGCGTACGGCATGACCAGCCCGCGCTGGTGGTCCGTGTGCTCGCCCAGGATGTTCGCGCGCCCGGGCGCGTGGGCGACCACCTGCCGCGGCCCGCTCCCGGCGCGCGGCGCCTGCGCCCCCTGCCCCATGACCCACGTCGTACCCGGCGCGGAGCACCGGAACCCCCTTGCCGACGCCCCGGACCGCTCCGTAGGCTCCCCGCCACGCCTCTCCCCGACGTGCTCAGCGGCGCCCTTCGGGGCGGACAGACCTCGCAGCAGGGGAGGGCCGGCTACGTCCTGAAGGGCGAGCTGGACATGGCGGGCGGCGAGCCGCTGGTGCGCCGCGTGACGGAGCTCGCGGCGGCGGCCCCCGGGCCCATCGAGATCGACATGTCGGAGGTCTCGTTCATCGACTCCTCGGGCATCCGCGCGCTGCTGCGGCTCCACGAGGCGGCGGTGTCGTCGGGCCGCGTCATGCACGTCCGCAACCTGTCGCCCGACGTCCGGCGGCTCCTCGATCTGATCGGCGTCACGGAGCTGCTGGCCGGCGACTGACGGCGGGGCGGCGCGACGCCAGGTCGCCGTAGAGGAAGGCCAGGGCGGCGCCCGCCAGCGGCATCGCGAGCACGAACACCGCCGAGCTGACCGCGTTGATCGCGGCGAGCGGCATCGAGGTGAGGAACATCAGCGCGATGCCGACCGCCGGCCCGCTGGCGGCGGCCAGCACGTTCACGGTCGCGGCGACCGCCGCGGTGCGCCACCAGCGGCCCCGCACCAGGGCGCTGCTGCGTGCCAGGGCGTCACCGGGGCCCGCGCCCTCGAGCGCCGAGACCTGGATCGCCACGGCCCAGCGGCCGAGCAGCACCGCGGCGATCGGGATCCCGACGACGGTGACCCCCAGCAGCAGCGCGATGCCGCCGCCCCTGAGCGCGGTGCGCAGCAGGCGCGGCGCCGCCAGCGCGGTCAGGCGGAAGGCCTCGCGGACGCCGGGCTCGCGCCCGCGCTCGGCCGCGTCGAGCGCCAGCGCCACCCCGCCCACGACGATGGTGGCCGCGAACACGTGGCCCGCCCCCGCCAGGAGCAGGGCGATCGCGATGGAGACCAGGCTGCTGCGCCCCGCGACGTCCGTCAGGTGGCCCAGGGGCGTCAGCTCCAGCACCACCTGCTGCACCGCGACCTCCAGGATCGCCGCGGGCAGGAACAGCAGCCCGAGGGGCACCAGCAGCCCTGGTCGCTCGCGGTAGGCCGCGCGGGCGGCGCCGATGATCTGCCCCGCGGCGCGCGGGCGGCGCAGCGGGCGCGGCTCGCGCGGCGACCAGGTGGTGCCCCGGACGGCGACCGTCGCCGACATCAGCAGGCCGACCACGAGCAGCACGAGCGTGAGCGGCGAGCTGACCGCCGTGTACACGCGGCCGCCGATGGCGACGACCGCGCAGAACGCGCCGGTGGCCGTGGGCCCCAGGGTGGTGCCGCTCGGCACGGCGAAGCTGCCGTCCCGCAGCGTCTCCTGCCAGGCGATCGGCCCCGTCCACTCCTCCTTGGCGAGCGGCCCGGGCGGGGCGTCGTACGGGGGCTTCTGGAACTCGCCCCACCGCCCCTGGAAGCGCAGCCACGCGTCGGGGCCCTGCGGGTCGACCGCGCCGGAGGGCAGCAGCCGCGCCTGCGTCTGCAGCGCCGTGCCCGGCGGGCGGGCGTCGTCGCACCCGAACCCCTGGTCGGCGCTGCGGCCCAGGAACAGGTCGGGCGTGTAGAAGTTCGCGTGGGAGCCGGCCGCGGCGTACACCACCGGGTGGTCGCCGCGGCGCTCCAGCTTGCCGCCGTCCCAGTCGGCCCGCTCGCCGCCCGAGTGCTGCGAGTACCCGGTCTCGGCCGGCGGGGTCGCCAGCGCCTGCTCGGCGGTGGGCACGTCCCACACGAGCTGGATGAACTCCCAGTCGCCCTCGTGCGTGTTGACGTAGTCGTCGAAGTACCAGAAGAGCCAGTACTGGAGCGCCAGGCGGCCCGGCGCCGAGGGGTCGGTGGCCACGTGCGCGTACGCCACATCCGGCCGCCCGGCCCCGAGGCGGTCGAAGTCCTGCTCGAACGTGCAGCCCGGGCGGCGCGGGTCGCCGTTGAAGTCGAGCGAGGTCTTCGGCCCGAGGTCGACGATGTCGGCCGTCCCCGGCGCCTCCTTCACCACCGCCCCCGTCTCGTCCCGCAGCCGCACCCCCGGGGCGTCCAGGACGGTCTCGACCGGCACGGGCCGGTAGGCTTCGCCGTCCTTGTCGCACGGGCCGTCCTGGTCGCGCACGACCACGACGGGGGCGTACCGCTCCGCGAGCTCGCGGGCGGCGGCGCCGTCCTGGCCGGTGGCCGGCGACGCCGGTGTGAGGAGCGCGACGAGCGCGATCAGGACCGCGACGACCGGTCCGCGGCGGTGTGCACGCACCCGGAGAGCCTCGACGACACCCCGGACGGCATGGTTGTACACTGCGCGCCCCGAATCGCTCGATTACTCAAATCTTTCCACTGAATGGGAGCGGATCTGTGTCCACGGCTGAGATCCCCGTCGACAACGGCGTGAACGTGGCGGCCCTCCTGGGCGTGCGCGAGGCCCTTGCCGATACCCCCGACATCGCCCAGTTCCAGTGGCGCGCCACCACCTCCTGGGTGCGCGGCACGCACAGCCAGTCGAGCATCGAGTCGTTCTACGGCTTCGGCGACGAGCAGCGGCACAAGGCGTCGTACACGTACGACGCCGACCACCCGCTCGCGTTCGCGGCCGAGGACAACGGCGCCACGCCCGTCGAGTTCGTGCTCGTCGCCCTGGGCAGCTGCCTCACCGCCGGCGTCGCCGCCATCGCGCAGCAGCGCAAGATCAAGCTCAACTCGGTGAGCGCCACCATCGAGGCCGAGATGGACCTCCACGGCATCCTCGGCGCCGACCCCGACGTCCGGAACGGCTTCAGCAAGATCGACGTCAAGTTCGACATCGACGCCGAAGCCGACCAGCAGGGCCTCGAGGCGCTCGTCGCGCAGTCGCAGAAGCGCTCCGCGGTGTTCGACGTGCTCACCAACCCGACGAACATCACCGTCCAGGTCAACTGAGCACGCCGCCCGCCTCCGTGCCGCACATCCCGGTCGTCGTCGTCGGCGCCGGGCACTGCGGCCTGGCCATGAGCCGCCACCTCGCGGCGCGCGCGATCGACCACGTGGTCCTCGAGCGTGGCGAGGTGGCGAACTCGTGGCGCGCAGAGCGCTGGGACTCCCTGCGCCTGCTCACGCCCAACTGGCTCAGTCGGCTGCCGGGGCAGGCGTACCGCGGCGACGACCCCGACGGCTACATGACCGTGGCCGAGGTCGTCGACTACCTGGCCGCCTACGCGGCCGACGCCCCCGTGCGCACCAACACCACGGTCCGCACGGTCCGCCAGGCCGGAGCCGGGTTCCTCGTCGAGACGGACGACGGGTCCTGGACCGCCGACGCCGTGGTCGTGGCGTCCGGCGCCTGCAACGCGCCGTCGCTGCCGGCGGTGGCGGCGGAACTGCCGGCGGACGTCCCCTCGCTCACGGCCTGGGGCTACCGGAACCCCTCGCAGGTCCCCGAGGGGGGCGTGCTGGTGGTGGGCGCCGCCGCCAGCGGCATCCAGATCGCCGACGAGCTCCAGCGCGCCGGCCGCGACGTGACGATCGCCGTGGGCGAGCATGTCCGGGTGCCGCGCCGGTACCGGGGCGCCGACATCCTCTGGTGGATGGAGCACGCCGGCGTGCTCGGCGAGTCGTGGACCGAGATGGACGACCTCGTCCGGGCGCGCAGCATCCCGTCGATGCAGCTCAGCGGCGGCGGGGAGACCCTGGACCTGAACGCACTGACCGCCCGCGGCGCCCGCCTGGCGGGCCGGCTGCAGGCCATCCGCGGTCGCCGCCTGCTGTTCTCGGGCTCGCTGCGCAACGTCTGCGCGCTCGCCGACCTGAAGCTGGCGCGGCTGCTCGACACCCTCGACGCGTGGGCGCTCGAGACCGGCCTGGAGGCGCCGCCACCCGAGCGCTTCCCACGCACGGCCGTCCCCGACGAGCCCGTCACCGAGCTCGACCTCGAGCGCGACGGCATCCGCAGCGTGCTGTGGGCCACGGGCTACAAGGCCGAGCTGTCGTGGCTCGAGGCGCCGGTGCTCAACCAGCGCGGCCGCCTGATCCACGACGGCGGCGTCACGCGCGTCCCCGGGCTCTACCTGATCGGGATGCCGTTCCTGCGCCGCCGCAAGTCGACGCTCATCGACGGCGCCGACGCCGACGCCCGCGACCTGGTGGAGCACCTGGCCGCGCACCTCGACGCCGTCGTGCACGGAGAGGGCGTCGCGGCGGCGGGCTGACGCCGCTCAGAAGTTCCACCAGTCGTCCTCGTCCGACGGCGCCCCGGTCTCCCCGCGGTCGGACGCGAGCGGGGCGAGCGCGTCGGTGGGGACCACGAAGACGGACCCGAGGAGCCGCACGGCGCAGTGACGCTCCCCCACCTTCACGATCTCCACCTCGTCGCCCGGCGCGAGCACGGCGAGGCTGCCTGCGCGCATGGGCGTGCGGCGCGTGATGATGGCCTTGTCGCCCGGGGCGAGCATCAGCACGCGACATACCCCGTGGGGCGCATCCCGCGCGTCACGCGGGCCGGGCGCGACCAACGACCGCCCCCCGGGGGTTGCGGTGGAGGCCCCCGCCGGGTTCGGATCACACCCTGATGGTGGACGGCTCCTCAGCGGCGGCGCACGCCGACCCCCTCGTCGACCTGGCGCACGAGCTGGCGGCGACCGCCTGCCCGGACGAGGTCGTGCGGGTGGCGGTGGCGCACGCGCGCGGCGCCGGGGCCGCGAGGGCGGCGGTCGGGGCACCCGGCGCCGCCGGGGAGCCCGGCGGGCTGGCGCTGCCGCTCACGTCGGGCGGCGAGGCGGTCGGGACGCTGCTGGTGGGCTGGGACCCGCCCCGCGACCCGTCGCCGGGCGAGGCCGCGCTGCTCCTGGGGATCGCGGACGTGACGGCGGGGGCCCTGCACCGGGCTCGCCTGACCCGGCGCGAGGCCGAGGAGGCCGAGCGCGGGCGGCTGCTCGGCGCCGTCTCGCTCGAGCTCGACCAGGCGCTCGGCGCCGACGAGCGCCTGCGCCGGCTGATGCAGCTGCTGGTGCCCGACCTGGCCGACCTCGCGACCGTGCGGATGCGGGCCCCCGGCGGCGGCTCGCGCCTGGCCGCCGCCGCCCACCGCGACCCGGCGCTGGAGCGGGTGGCCGCGCGCCTCTACGAGCGGTGCTGCGCGGGGCCGGAGGTGGCGGGGCCCGCGCGCGTCATCGCCCGCGGGGTGCCGGAGATGCTCGAGGAGGTCACCGCGGAGGCGTGGCTGCGGTGGGCGCCCGACGAGGAGGCGCTCGCCGACCTCCGGGCCCTGGGGAGCCACTCGTGGCTCTGCGTGCCGCTCACGGCGCGCGGCGAGGTGATCGGCTGCCTCTCCCTCCAGCGCGGGGTGGACCGGCCGCCGTTCACCGCGGACGCGCTCGCGCTGGCGGAGGACATCGGGCGGCGCGCCGGCCTGGCGATCGAGAACGCGCGGCTCTTCGAGGGCGAGCGGGCCATGGGGATGGCGGTCGAGCGGGCGCGGGCGCGCGAGCAGCTGCTGCGGCGGGTCACGGAGGCGCTGTCCCGGGCGGTCACCGCCGAGGAGGTCGCCGACGTCATCGTGGAGGACTGCATGGCCGCGCTCGGGGCGCTCGCCGGCGTGGTGGCCGTCCAGGACGGCGCCTCCGCCCGGGTGGCGGCGGCGCGCGGCTACCCGGACGACGTGCTGGCGCCGGGCGCGTCCATCGCCCTGGACGCGCGCATGCCGCTGCCGTGGGTGCTGCGCAGCGGGGCGCCGCGGTGGCTGGAGACCCGCGAGGACTGGCTCCGCGACTTCGACGCCCCGTCGAGCGGCCTCGGCCCCGTCGGCGTCGCGGTGCCGCTCATCGTGGAGGGCCGTGTGATCGGCGCCATCGCCTTCCGGTTCGAGGGCGGGGAGCGGCGGTTCAGCGCCGGCGAGCGGCGCCTGGTCGAGACGCTCGCGGAGCTGTGCGCCCAGGCGCTCGACCGCGCCCGCCTGTTCGACGTGCAGCGCTCGGCCGCCGAGCTGCTCCAGCGCCGCCTGCTGCCCGGGGGCCTGCCCGACCCGCCGGGGCTGGAGATCGCCGTGCGCTACCTCCCCACGGAGGATGGCCTCGCCGGAGGCGACTTCTACGACTGCGTGCCGCGCCCCGACGGCGTCGTCGGCGTCATCGTCGGCGACGTCGTCGGTCACGGCGTGGAGGCGGCGTCCGCGATGGGCCAGCTGCGCTCCTCGTGGCGCATCCTGCAGCAGCTGCGGGTCACGCCGGCACGGGCCCTCGAGCATCTCGACCGCTTCGCGGCCGACGTGGAGGGCGCCGCCGCGGCGACCGCCGTGTGCCTGGACGTGCTGGCCGACGGCACCGCGGCGTACTCCTGCGCGGGGCACCCCCCGCCGCTGCTCGTGCCCCGCGACGGGCCCGCGCGGTACCTCATGGACGGCCGCAGCGCTCCGCTGGGGATGGGGCTGTACCGCTTCGCCGCCGGCGTCGCGCCGTTCGCGCGGGACGACCTGCTGTTGCTCTACACCGACGGCGTCATCGAGCGCCGCAGCCGTGGGATCGAGGTGGGCCTCGACCGGCTGCGCCGGATCGCCGAGGACGCCGCCGCGCTGCCGCTGGAGGAGCTCCTCGACGCCGTGGTCGCCGGGATGGCCCCCGGCACCGCCGACGACCGGGCGCTGCTGGCGCTCCGCCGGCGCGAGAGGACGGACTCCTAGCGGAGCCGGGGGGGAGCCCGGCGCCCACGTGGGGCGTCAGCGCACCCGACCCAAACCCTGGATAGGATGTGGATTTGGAGGGGTTCAGGGCGCGCGCCCGGCTCCGCCCGCTCACCCACACCACGCTCGGAGAGGTAGGCATGGCACTGCAGCTCAACGACACGGCTCCCGACTTCCAGGCCGAGACGACCGAGGGCCCGATCAGCTTCCACGACTGGATCGGCGACTCCTGGGCCGTGCTGTTCTCGCACCCGAAGGACTTCACGCCCGTCTGCTCCACCGAGCTCGGCTACAGGGCGAGCATCAAGTCCGACTTCGACAAGCGCGGGGTCAAGATCATCGGGTTGTCGATCGACCCGGTCGACCGCCACGACGAGTGGTCCAAGGACATCGAGGACATCGTCGGCACCGCGCCCAACTACCCGATCATCGCCGACACCCGGTACACGGTCGCGAAGGCCTACGGGATGCTCGCCGCCGACGCGGACGGCGACGTGCTGTCCCGCACGGCGGCCGACAACCAGACGGTCCGCAACGTCTTCGTCATCGGCCCCGACAAGAAGATCAAGCTCATCCTGGTCTACCCCATGAGCACGGGGCGCAACTTCGACGAGGTGCTGCGGGTCATCGACTCGCTGCAGCTCACGGCCAACCACAAGGTGGCGACGCCGGCGCAGTGGCAGCAGGGCGAGGACGTGATCATCAGCGGCACCGTGAGCAACGACCAGGCCAAGGAGATCTGGCCGGACGGCTGGAAGGAGCCGAAGCCCTACATGCGGGTCGTCCCGCAGCCCGGGTCCTAGAAGACCCCTGAAAAAGTCGGCCGCACGTCCGCCGGCTGCAAACCGGCGCGCTTCGGCGTTCCCGTCGATGCCGATGCAACCAGCATCGGCACGGGCCGCGAGCCACCGAATCGCTTGGTTTTCGCTCGGCGGGCCGCACGACCTTGGTTCTTCAGTGGCCTCCTAGCCGGGATCCGGCGCGCGGACCACCGCGTGCCGGGAGGCGCACCGCCGCGCCCGGGCATCCCGCCCGGGCGCGGGGCCGCGCGTCCTACCCCTCCCCGGTGAGGCGGTAGGCCACGATCTGCGCGCGCTGCCCGGCCTCCGCCGGGTAGCTCGCGGCCGTGATCAGCGTGTCGCCCGCGATGGTCAGCGGGGCGTTGGTGCGGGCGGGCAGCGTGCCCGTCCACACGATGGAGCCGTCGGCGCGGGACAGCGCCACGACGGTGCCGTCGAACGTGGTGGTGAACACCAGGTCGTTCGAGATCGTCGCCGCTCCGAGCGCCATCGTCGGGAGCGTCGTGGTCCACAGCACCCGGCCGGAGGCGACGTCGATCGCCACCATCTCGCCGGTGTTGCCCTCGAAGTCGAACGTGCCGGTGGCGCCGCCGTAGTTGACGTCGAGGTCGCTCAGGGTCGTCGCGAGGTTCGCGATCGCCGCGTAGACCACGCCGTCCTTGTACGCCATGTTGGTCTCGACGCCGCCGTAGACCCCCGGCTGGATCTCGATGGGCGGCGTGATGGTGACGCTGCCGGGGCTGTCGAGGGCCTTGCGGGAGTCGTTGTCGCGGCCGTTGTGGTCGCCGACCGGGATCTTCCAGATCAGCTTCCCGTTGGCCGGGTCGATCGCGTAGATGTAGCCCATCTTCCCGCCGGTCACGACCATCGGCCGCTTGCCCGGGATCCACATGGGCGACAGCTGCAGGTCCCAGTCGTAGAAATCGTTCGGGACCGCCTGGTGGTGCCAGCGCAGCGCGCCGCTGCGGGCGCGGATCTTCAGCAGGCTGTTGGTGTAGAGCAGCGGGGTCGGGTGCTCGAGCAGCTGGCGCGGCGTGGTGTACGCGTTGCCGGTGCCGAAGTAGACGTCGCCCTTCGGGTCGATCAGCGGGGTGTTCCAGATGCCACCCGCCGGGTTCTGGGCCGGGATCGCCGACGGGTCCTTCAGCGTGTTGAAGGTCCACCTGGTCGCGCCCGTCCTCTGGTCGAGGGCGAAGACCAGGCCGCCCCCGGCCCGCGTGATCGTGCCGGCGTACACCTGCCCGCCGTGCACGGCCGGCGCGCCCGTGAGCGGGGCGCCCGTCACCGGCTGCACCCTCCACACCTCGGCCCCGTCGTCGGCGTCCAGCGCGAAGACCGACGACGCGCTGACGCCGTAGAGCGTCCCGCCCTGGAGGTTGAGGCCGTTCGGCCCGATGACCGGCTCGTCGTAGGTGCGGGTCCACTTCGTCTCGCCCGAGGCCAGGTCCACGGCCGTGACGTTGGAGCCCAGGTCCTGCAGGTACGCGGTGCCGTCCGCGATGATCGGCATCGAGGCGAACGACCCGTACCGGGTGGTGGCGGCGACGTCCTTCGTCCACGCCACCTCCAGGCCGGCGACGTTCGACGCACGGATCGCCGAGTGGGCGACCCGGTGGTTCTGGAGGTCGCCGTTCGGCAGCCGCCAGTCCGGCGGCCCCTTCGGCGCCGGCTGGGCGCCGGTCCCGAGCGCCGCCCCGAACGCCATCGCCGCGACGGTGGCCACGGCGACGGCCGCGAGGGCCGCCCTCCACCGCGGTCGTCGTGGTCCGGTCATGCGGACACCTCCCCGTGGTTCGTGACGCATGTCACGTGTGATCCTGGGGATGCATCCCGGGCCTCGGCAAGGCGCGAGCGGCAAAATTCTCAACCAGTTCCGCCGATTTCGGGGCGATTCATCGGGAACACGCGATTGGAGGAGGCGGGTTGCTCCAGAAAACTCGCGTTCGTCCTTCGCTGATCGGCGCCGTTCGCCGCACCCATTCGCTGCCGGTGGAGATGTTGCTGCTGACGGCGGTCGTGGCGGTGTGGCAGCTCGCGCGGGTGCCGTTCGAGACGTCCCTCGCCGATGCAATCGCCAACAGCGACCGCCTCGTCGACGCGGAGCGGGCGCTCGGGGTGCTGATCGAGCCCGACGCGATCCGCGCGTTCGCCGCCCACCCGGCGCTGCTGGACTCCGCGAACTGGTTCTACTCGCACATGGACGAGACCCTCGTGTTCGGCGCGTACGCGGCGCTGCGGCTCGTCGAGCCCGTGCGCTTCGCCGCGATGCGCACCGCGTTCGCGATCGCCCACCTGCCCGCCATCGCCGTGGTGGCGGGGTACCCCGCCGCGCCGCCGCGCTGGCTGCCCGGCATGCCGTTCGCCGCGCCGCCCGCGGCGGACATCGGCGGCGACCTGCGCAACTCCACGGCCGCCGCGGTGAGCCTGCACGTGGGCATCCCGATCCTGATCGCCGCGTCGGCCATCTGGGCACGGCCCCGCGCGCCGCTCGCCTGGGCGACCGTCCTCTACCCCGCCCTCGTGGGGGTGGTGATCGTCGGCACCGGAAACCATCTGCTGGCGGACATCGCGGCGGGCGCCGCGTGCGCCGCCGTGGGCATCGCCGGCGCGCGCCTGGTGCACGGGCGGGTGCCGCGCGGACGCCGCACCGCCGGACTCCTCGTGGTGGCGGGCGCGGCGGCGCTCGCGGCGGGGGCCGCCTACGCGGTCAACGCGGCGCTGGTGGGCTGACCGCGCCGGGGATAGGAGCGGGGGCGGCGGCGGGGACGGGGGCCCGGCCGGCGGCGATCGCCGCGAGGGCGTCGTCCAGGTGCCGCGCACCCGCCAGTGCGACCGCGGCCAGCGGCAGCGGCAGCCAGAACGTGACGAAGCGGAACACGAGGGTGGCGAGCACCGCCGACGCCAGCGGCACGTCGATCGCGGTGAGCGAGAAGGCGAGCGACGCCTCGATGCCGCCCGCCCCGCCCGCCGGCAGCGGCAAGGCGGTCGCGACGTAGGCGGTGGCGTACGCGATCAGCAGCGCCAGGACGGCGGGGGCGGCGCCGAACGCCCGCAGCGCGGCGTACAGGCACAGCAGGTTGCCGCCCCAGTAGACGGGGAAGCCGGCGAGGCCGGCGACGTGGCGGTGCGGCGTCGTGACCACCCGCCACATCAGCCGCAGGCCGCCGATCGCGTCGGCCAGGCCGGCGCGCAGCAGCGGGCGCAGCCACGACAGCCACGTATGCGGGTCGCGCTCCAGGGGAGGCCGCGGACCGGGCAGGGCGGCGAGCCGCTCCCCCCGGGCGCCCCGGCTCACCCACACGGCCAGCAGCGCGCAGACGGCCGTCGTGATCGGCCAGCCCACCGCCATCCCCGTCGGCACGCCCCCCACGAGGCCCGCCAGCGCGAGGATCCCGGCGACGCTGGCCCCCAGGGCGAACACCGCCCACTCGAGGGTGTTGAACGCCAGCACGCGCCGCGCGGCGGCGTGCGACGGCTCGCCGGCCCGGTGGAGCGCCCAGAAGTCGACGGCGAGCCCGCCGGCGCTCGCGCCGACCACGGTGGCGCCGCTGCCGATCATCACCACCCGCGTCGCCACGGGCACCGGCAGCGCCGGGCCGTCCTCGACGCGGGCGACGTCGCGGTAGGCCATGACGTAGCCCGTGTACGCCCCGAGCAGGCCGACCAGGCACAGCGGCAGCCATCCCTTGTCGGCCTGCTCGACCGCCTCCTCCACCTGCTCCCAGTCGGCGGCGTGCCCCACCACGGCGACGGTGCCGAGGGCCAGCGCCACCGCCGCGCCGATGGTGATGAGCGCCTTGCGGCGGTCGACCGCCGGTATCCCGGCGTTGGCCCCCTCCCGCACGGCGCCCCGCGCTACCCGGCCGGCGGCGCGACGGCGCCCGGGCGGGCCGGCACCGCCGCGAGCGCCACGTGGTCGGTCAGGTCCAGGCGCAGCGGCGTGAGCGACACCAGGCCCTCCGCGACGGCGTGGAGGTCGGTGCCCTCCCGCGGCTCGTCCAGGGGCACCACCGTGAACCAGTAGAGGCGCCGTCCCGCCGGGTCGGTGTCGGGGACCATCCGGCCGTCATAGCGGTCGACCGCCTGCCGCGTCCAGCGCATGCCCCGCGGCCGCAGGGGGAAGTTCACGTTGACCAGGGAGGGCTCATCTCGCTCGAGGATCGTCGTCAGCGCACGCTCCACCCAGGGCTCCAGCGCGGAGAAGTCGGTGGTCTCGTCGGTGACGGGGGCGCTCAGCGCGACGCCCCGGATGCCGAGCAGCACCGCCTGCTTCGCGGCGGCCAGGGTGCCCGAGTGCCACGTCGCGTTGCCGAGGTTGGGCCCCATGTTGATGCCGGAGAGCACCAGGTCCACCCCGTCCCACTGGTGCGCGCCGAGCGCGACGCAGTCGGCCGGCGTCCCGTCGACCCGGTACGCCTCGATGTCGTCGAACACCCGTGTGCGGCGGTACCGCAGGGGGCGGGACGACGTGATCGAGTGCCCGGCGGACGAGCGCTCGACGTCGGGCGCGACCACCCGCACGTCGCCGAAGCGGGTCGCGATGCGCGCCAGGGCGGCGATCCCCGGGCTGTAGATGCCGTCATCGTTCGCGATGAGGATGCGCACGGCGTGATCCCTTCCGTCGTCGGCGTCGACCGTGGGTGTGCCCGGTGCGTGTGACGCTCATTCACAACGCCGGCGCAGGCGATGGCGGGAGCTCGGGTGAGGCGCTGGTCGCGCGGATCGCGGCGGCCGGGCACCAGGTGCGTCACGTCTCGAGCCGCGAGGAGGGGTGGCAGGCGGCGCTCGACGCGCCCGCCGACGTGGTGGCGGTGGCGGGGGGCGACGGGACGGTCGCGCGGGTGGTGATGGCGATGCGCGACCGCGGGGTGCCGGTGGCGGTCATACCGGAGGGCTCGGCGAACAACGTCGCCCGCACCCTCGGGATCGGCGAGGGCGGGCCGGAGCCGGCCGGGTGGGCGCGGGCGCCGCGGCGGCGCCTGGACGTGGCGCGCGCCGTCGCCGGCGGGCGGGAGTGGTGCTTCGTCGAGTCGGTCGGCGGCGGCGCGCTGGCCGACGTGCTCCGCCGCGCCGCCGCGGACCCCCGCGACCCGGGCGGCGCGGGCAGCCTGCGCCAGGGCCGGCACCTGCTGCGGCTGGCGGCGTCCGGGGCGGCGACCGCCGGGTGGGG
>DASSBX010000064.1:0-2236 GCA_035698305.1 Miltoncostaeaceae bacterium
GAATGACATCACTGCGTGGTGTCCTGAAGTCGGTCGCGGCACCGCCCTCACGCCCCCTGGATGGTGTCGCCGATCCAGGGGTGGCGGACCGGGAAGAGGTCGCGCAGCAGGTCCTGGACCTCCTCGGGCAGCGTGGCGGGATCGCCGGGATCGGCCGCCGGGCCGGGCAGGGGCGGGAAGGGAGTGGCGTCGAGCCAGTCGGCCGCCGAGCGCCAGCCGGTCACCCACGGCACCGTCACCGCCGGCGGCGCCCCGATCTCGACGCCGCCCGCGCCGTGACGAAGCCCGATGCCGTTGCCGAGAACGTCGATCGTCGCCACCTGATCGTCCTCGCGGCCGACGCGCAACGTGACCGACGCCCCGGCGTGGCGCTCGGCCAGCCGGTCGGTGTCCCAGCGGTGCATCACCGCCTCGAGCACCGCCGCGAGGTCGTTGATCCGCACCATCGCCGCGTAGCCGCCGGGGAAGATCGAGCGGTCGCACTTCCGCAGCGCCCCGCGCAGGTGCAGCCACCCGGCGAACGGCGCGTGCGGGGCGATCGCCAGTGGCAGCTCGGCCTGCTTGCCGTCGGCCAGGTGCTCCAGCAGCATCGCCGCGACGGCGGGACGGGCTTCCGGCCGCGCGGCGACCAGCGTCACCGCGCCCGGCGCCTGCGGACCGATGCCCTCGCCCCATTTCTTGTGGCGCACGACCGCCCCGATGTGGCCATCGATCTCGACCACCCGCCAGGCGACGCCGTGCGCCTCGGCGCGGTCGAGGAAATAGCGCAGCAAGGCGTCGTCGAGCACCGCCGAGCAGGGGGTGCCGCGCAGCTCGGCGTCGAGCAGCGCCTGGATCGCCGGGATATCGTGCTCTTCGGCGTCGCGGCCGGTTCCGATCGGCTCGGCGCAGCGGGTGAGGGGATCGTGGGTGATCGCGAGGAAGTGGTTGACCTGGTCCGGCGCGGCGTAGTGGTAGTCCCACCGCTCGTAGTAGCCGGGGATGCCGACGAGATAGGAGACCGGCACGTGGCGCTCGCGCAGCGTGGCGAGCCAGCTCTCCATCAGGCGGCGGCTGTGCCCGCGGTTGCGGTGCTCGGGCAGCGTGCCGACGAGGCCGATCTCGCCGGCGGGCAGGGTCGTGTCGCCGAAGCGGAGGTCGATCGTCGCCAGCGACGTCAGCGCGACGATCCGGCCATCCTCGATCACCGCCCGGGTCGCGCCCGGCGCGGCCCAGTGGGGGTGGCGAACGTGGAACTCCTCCCAGACCGGCTCCGGGTCACCGTGGACGCGGGCGTGCGCGGCGATCGCCTCCCGGAGCTGGGCGTCGGTGTCGAGGGTCACGATTTCGGGCGCGTCGGACATCGGAACCTCCTCGGAACGGCGCGTGTGGGCACCATTGTGCCGCGCCGGCACATCTTGACAATGGCGACACCCGGCCCTAGACTCGGGAATTAGAACATTTGTTCTATTTGCGACACGCTCCCGCGCGAACCCGCGCCAACCGTACCACCGGGGAAGGGACTTCGCCCATGACCGCCATGCACCCGCCGCAACCGAATCGGCCGCCCGCCCAGCCCCGCGTGATCCGCACGACGCCGCCCGTCCACCGCTGGGAGTGCGGCTGCCAGGACCCGCCGGTGCTGCTGGCGACCTGGACCGACGCCGGGCAGGTCAACATCAAGGTCCGCGACCGCTACTGGCACGTCGTCGGCTGCGCCGTCATCCAGACGACCTGCCCGCGCTGCGCGTCGGAGCACGAGCTCGACATGACTCGCCTGACCGAGCTGGCCCGGAAGCCGTAGGGACCGATGAAACGGCATGAAATGCCGTCACTCCGAGCCGACGAGGCGCGAATGCGCCGAGACGTGTCGAGGAGTCCCCGCGCGAAGCGCAAACTGAACCGGCAGGCAGGCTTGTATGAAACGACCAACGTCGACCCGGTAGCCCCGGGCTGCAAATGCCGGGGGATCGTGCCGGCAGGTGGGTTTGCAGGCAACAGGCGACCTCGCCCCGGTAGGCCCGCCCCGCCGTGGGCGGGCACTCGTCAGGGGCACCATGGTTGGATTCCTGGCCCCAACGACGATCATGGCACCCCGTCCATTGCCCGCCCATTTGCAGGGCGGGCCTACCGGTATCGCGTTGGCGGCGGGCATTGAAACGTTGGTCCCATCCTCGCCTCGGCAGCAAAGCTGCCGGCGCTTCGCGCGGGGAGGGTTTTCCCCTCCCTTGGAGGGGAGTCAGTGGGGAGGGTTCGC
>DASSBX010000065.1:0-5348 GCA_035698305.1 Miltoncostaeaceae bacterium
GGCGTGTCGTGCGAGCGCGGCAAGGCCACCCCCCAGCCGGGGACGGTGATCGGCTAGCGCACGGCCGCCCGGCGCGGTGTCACCCCGCGGCGGGCAGCACGTACTCCTCGAGCAGCCAGCGCGTCATCGCGCTCGAGTCCAGCGCGCCCGGGATGTGGGCGTTGACCACCACGACCAGGTCGTGCCCCGGGTGGACGGCGGCGAGCTGGCCGTAGAGGCCCGCCATGTGGGCGTAGCCGTCGGCGCGGTCCAGCCACCACAGCAGGCCGTACTGGTGGGGCGGCCGGCCCACGAGGTCGGTGGTCGAGGCCGTCAGCCACTCCTCAGGGACCACCTGCCGCCCGTCCCAGCGGCCGCGGTGGAGGGCCAGCAACGCGAGCTTCGCCAGGTCGCCGGGCCGCAGCAGCAGCCCGAACCCGCCGACGCTGACGCCCTCGGGGGCGCGCTTCCAGTGCCAGTCGGTGATCCCGAGCGGGGCGAACAGCGCCTCGGCGGCGAGGTCCTCCGCGGTGCGCCCCGCGAGCGCCGTGATCGCGGCCGACACCAGCTGCGCCGCCCCCGTGTCGTAGTTGAAGTGGGTCCCCGGGTCGCCCGCCATCGGCCGGTCGAGGACGAACCGCGTCCAGTCGCCCGTCTCGATCATCGCCAGGACGTCGTTGCCCGTGCCGCGCACGTAGTGGCGCCCCGACTCGGCCCAGGCCAGCCCCGACCGCATGGTGAGCAGGTCGCGGAGCGTCATCGCCCGCATGCGCGGGTCGCGCACCGGCGGCACGCTGCGGCCGTCCAGCAGGTCGAGGACGGGGGTGTCCGGCGTCGCGCCGCCCGCCGGCTGGTCGCGCAGCGCGATGCCGAGGACCATCGACGTGACCGACTTCGTCACCGACTGCAGCTCGTGCAGGTGGCCCATCGCGTAGGGCGCACCCAGCGCGCCGGCCGCGAACGGCCCGCGGATCACGTTGAGCACGACGCGGCCCCCCCGGACCACGACGACCGCGTCGATCGGCATCTCGAGGCGCTCGACCTCGGCGAGCATCGCGTCGAGGCGCCGCCCGTCCATCCCCTGCGACTCGGGCGTGGCGGTGGGCCAGCCGCCGGTGGGCCACTCCTCCGGCTCCGGGACGGCGGTCGCCAGCACGCTGGCGGGCGGGTCGGGGGGGCCGGGCGCGAAGCCGTCGAGCGCCGGCGCCAGCGCGGTCGCCGACAGCGCGTCGATCTCGTCCGCGCCGGCGACGAGGGCGACGACCACCGCACCCGTCCCGGCGTCCGCCACGGCCAGCTCCACCGGCAGCGTCGCCGTGTCGCCCGTGCGCCCCCGGCGGCGCGACCAGCGCAGCCGCCCGCCGGGATGCCCGGGGGCGTCCCCCGTCACCTCGATCGCCCGGGCCGCGGCGAACGCGGCCAGCGCCTCGGCCGGCCGCTGTCCCGGGTGCCCCTGGACGATGAGGCGCGCGGGGTCGGCCCACAGGTTGCCGCGCGCCAGCAGGGGGCCGCCCGCCACGGTGCGCCACCCGGCGGGGACGTCCGTCGTCCAGCCCTGACCGGGGTCGCGGTACCGCACGGTCGACGGCCGGGGGCCCCGGTCTCCCGAGGCCCCCGTGGTCACTCCGATCCCCCGGCCCGGCTCAGCCGGTGGCCGCGCCCACCTTCGCCTTGATCTCCTCGGCGATGGAGTTCGGGACCTCCTGGTAGGAGTGGAACTGCATCGTGAAGGTCGCGCGGCCCTGGGTGGCCGAGCGCACGGACGTGGCGTAGCCGAACATCTGCGAGAGCGGCACCTGCGCGTTGACCACCTCGGTGGTCGCGCCGCGCGAATCCATGCCGCCGATGCGGCCGCGTCGCGAGGTGAGGTCGCCGACGACGGTGCCCACGAAGTCCTTCGGGACCACGACCTCGACGGCCATCACCGGCTCCAGGAGGGCCGGGCTGGCGCGCCTGACGGCCTCCTTCAGGGCCATCGAGCCGGCGATCTTGAACGCGATCTCCGACGAGTCGACCTCGTGGTAGGAGCCGTCGATCAGCTGCACCTTGACGTCCACCATCGGGAAGCCGGCGACCACGCCGCCCTCGAGGGCCTCCTTGACGCCCTGGTCGACCGCCGGGATGTACTCCCGCGGGATCGAGCCACCCACGATCTTGCTCTCGAAGACGTAGCCGGCGCCGGGCTCGTTGGGCTCCACCGAGAGGTAGACGTGGCCGAACTGGCCGCGGCCGCCGGTCTGACGGACGAAGCGGCCCTCGACCTTCTCCACCCGCTTGCGGATGGTCTCCCGGTAGGCAACCTGCGGCTGGCCGACGTTGGCGTCGACGCTGAACTCGCGCATGAGGCGGTCCACGATGATCTCGAGGTGCAGCTCGCCCATGCCGGCGATGACGGTCTGGCCGGTCTCCTCGTCCGTGCGGACGCGGAAGGTGGGGTCCTCGTCCGACAGGCGCTGGAGCGCCGTCGCCAGCTTCTCCTGGTCCTGCTTGGTCTTCGGCTCGATGGCGAGGTCGATGACCGGCTCCGGGAACGTCATCCGCTCGAGGACCACCGGGTCGGCGGCGTCGGTGAGGGTGTCCCCCGTGGTGGTGGACTTGAGGCCGACGGCGGCGACGATGTCCCCGGCCTCGACCTCGTCGACGTCCTCGCGGTGGTTGGCGTGCATGAGCAGCAACCGGCCCGCGCGCTCCTTGCGGTCCTTCGTCGCGTTGATGATCGCGGCGCCGCCCTTGAGCGTGCCGGAGTACACCCGCAGGTACGTCAGGCGGCCGACGTACGGGTCGCTCATCACCTTGAAGGCGAGCGCGGAGAGCGGGCCGTTGGGGTCGGCCTCGCGGACGACCTCCTCCTCGGTCCCGGGGATCACCCCGGTGGCCGGCTTGACGTCGAGCGGCGACGGCAGCAGGTCGACGATCGCGTCGAGCAGCGGCTGCACGCCCTTGTTCTTGAAGGAAGAGCCGCACAGCACCGGCGTGATCGCGATGGCGAGGACGGCGGTGCGGATGGCCGCGACGACGCGGTCCTTGTCGAGCTCCTCACCCTC
The DNA here is from genome assembly GCA_035698305.1 of Miltoncostaeaceae bacterium. Taxonomy (GTDB): domain Bacteria; phylum Actinomycetota; class Thermoleophilia; order Miltoncostaeales; family Miltoncostaeaceae; genus Miltoncostaea. The sequence goes on from DASSBX010000065.1 coordinate 3,024, forward strand.
CAGGTAGGCCTCGGCGAGCGCGTCGTCGTGGTCGGCGAGCGCCTCGATGAGCGCCTCGCGCGCCGCCTCGGCCTCGTCGGCCATGTCGGCGGGGATGTCGGCGAGGTCGAACTCGGTGCCGAGGTCGTCCTTGTAGATCATCGCCTTCATGCCGATCAGGTCGACGATGCCGCGGAAGTCGGCCTCCTGGCCGATGGGCAGCTGGATCGGGACGGCGTTGGCCCCGAGGCGGTCGACCATCGTCTGCACCGCCGCCCCGAAATCGGCGCCGATGCGGTCCATCTTGTTGACGTAGGCGATGCGCGGCACGCCGTAGCGGTCGGCCTGGCGCCACACGGTCTCGCTCTGGGGCTCGACGCCGGCCACCGAGTCGAACACGGCGACGGCGCCGTCGAGCACGCGGAGGCTGCGCTCCACCTCGATGGTGAAGTCGACGTGGCCGGGCGTGTCGATGATGTTGATCCGGTGGTCGCGCCAGAAGCACGTGGTCGCGGCGCTCGTGATCGTGATGCCGCGCTCCTGCTCCTGCGCCATCCAGTCCATCGTCGCGGCGCCCTCGTGGACCTCGCCGATCCGGTGGGTCCGGCCGGTGTAGTAGAGGATCCGCTCGGTCGTGGTGGTCTTGCCCGCGTCGATGTGGGCCATGATCCCGATATTGCGGGTCTTCTCGAGGGAGACCTTCTTGGCCGTCGTCGTCATCGCGTGCTCACCTCATCCGAGTCACGGCGCCGGCCATGCGGCCGGCGCTGAGAGATTCCATCCACATACCGTGCGGCCCGCCCCCGGAGGGGCGGGGCGCTCCTACCAGCGGTAGTGCGCGAACGCCTTGTTGGCCTGCGCCATCCGGTAGAGGTCGTCCTTCCGCTTGAAGGCGCCCCCCTGCGAGCCGAGGGCGTCGAGGAGCTCGTTCGCGAGCCGCTCGCTCATCTGCTTCTCGCGGCGCTCCCGTGCGTAGCGCACGAGCCAGCGGATCGCGAGCGTGCGCCCGCGCCGGGCCGGGACCTCGATGGGCACCTGGTAGGTCGCGCCACCGACGCGCCGGCTCTTGACCTCGAGCGCCGGCGTGACGTTGCGGACCGCCTCCTCCATGACCGCCACCGGGTCGCGGCCGGTGCGGTCGCGGATGCGCTCGAGCGCGCCGTAGACCACGCCCTCGGAGGTCGACTTCTTGCCGTCCTTCAGGACCTTGTTCACCAACTGGGTGACCAGGGCGCTGCTGTAGACGGGGTCCGGCTCGACGGGCCGGCGCGTGATGACTGCTCTACGCGGCATTACTTGGGCGTCTTCGCGCCGTACTTGGACCGGGCCTTGCGGCGGTCGGCGACGCCGGCCGCATCGAGCGCGGCGCGGATCACCTTGTACCGCACGCCCGGGAGGTCGCGGACGCGCCCCCCGCGCACGAGCACCACCGAGTGCTCCTGCAGGTTGTGGCCCTCACCCGGGATGTAGGCCGAGACCTCCATCTGGTTGGTCAGCCTCACGCGGGCGACCTTCCGGAGCGCCGAGTTCGGCTTCTTCGGGGTGGTCGTGTACACGCGGGTGCAGACCCCGCGCTTCTGCGGCGCGCCGCGCAACGCGGGCGTCTTCACGCGGGAGACCTTCGGCGAACGGCCCTTGCGGACCAGCTGGTTGATCGTTGGCACGGAAGCCTTTTTTCGAGCAGAACAGGACACGCCGGGCGAGCGGCCCGGGGACGTTAGCACAGCGACGGACGCCGGGCTCCGCACGCCCCGCGTCATGGCGTCACACCGCGGGCGTCGCGCTCACGAGGTCGAGCGTCGCGCGGGTCTCCAGGCTGGCGGGCCCGCCGATCCGCATGTCGATCGTCCACCGGAGCGGGAGCGCGATGCGGGGCGACCACCACCACGTGTCGGTCCGCTCGCCGGGGTGGACGCCGCCCGTCCGCGAGTCGCTGCGGACCACCCACACCGCCCACCGGCGGCCATCGACCTCGACGGCGTCGCGGCGGAGCACCCGGTTGCGGTACGTCACCGGCAGCTCGCCGGCGGTGTAGCTGCCGCCCCACGTCCTGCCGGCCGAGAGCCTCGCGGGGAGCCACAGCGGCGGCGGCCGCAGCGCGCGCCGGTCGTCGCGGCCGAAGCCGAGGAACGTCACCTTGGTGCGGCGCGCCACCTCGCGGCTCCCGGCCTCGCCCACCCGGATGGTCACGCCCTCGATGTGCTCCTGCGACATCCCCAGCTCCGCCCGGTAGCCGCCGTCCGCCCCGGTGACGACGTAGCGCGCCTCGTCCGGCAGGTCGCGGGAGATGTGCGCCGGGCCGACGCCGCCGCGCTCCGAGCCGTCCTGGCGGTACGTGTACACGCC
>DASSBX010000066.1:0-2128 GCA_035698305.1 Miltoncostaeaceae bacterium
GGCCCGGCGCGACGACCTGATCCGCCCCCTGCTGACGCTGGAGGCGCACGAGACGCGGGCGTGGTGCGCGGCCCATGGCCTCGACCCCGTCCGCGACCCCTCCAACGACGACCCCCGGCACGCCCGGACCCGGGTCCGGCACGGCCTGCTCCCCGCCCTGGCGGCGGTCCACCCCGCGGCCGGGCGCCACGTCGCCGCGTTCGCCGACGCGCTGCGGGACGAGGCGGCCCTGCTGGTCCCGCTGGTCGACGCGGCGTGGGCGCGGACCGCGCGCGGCGGCGGGCTCGACCCGGCCGCCCTGCGCGCCGAGCCGGAGCCGATGCGCCGGCTGCTGGTGCGCCGCCTGGCGGGCGGCGCGGGCCTCCCGGCGGACGCCCTCGGGGCCGGGGCGGTGGCGCGCGTGCTGGCGCTGCTGGACGGCGGTGGCGCGGCGGCGCTCCCGGGCGACGGCCGGGCCGAGGTGGTGCGCGGCGTCCTGCGCGTCGACGCCCCGCCGCCGCCGACGCCCCCCGCCGCGTCGCTGGGGGTGCCGGGCCGGGTGGCGTTCGGCGCCGTGGCGGTCGTGGCCACGCAGGGCGAGGCGGCGGGTCCGCGCCCCGACCGGGTGGCGGTGCGCGACGCCGGCCCCCTCCAGGTGCGCCCCCCTCGCGACGGCGACCGCCTGGCGGTGCGCGGGGGCGGCCGGGTGGCGGTGGGCCGGCTGCTGGCGGGCGCCGGGGTGCCGGCGCGGCTGCGTCCCCTGGTGCCGGTGGTCGCCGCCGGCGACCGCGTCGTCTGGGTCGCGGGGCACCGGGCCGCCGACGACCTCGTCATCCCCGGGCCGGGTCCCGGGATCGTCCTCGAGCTGGAGCGCGCATGACCGAGTTCGGAACCGTCGGCGCGACCCTGGTGCCGGAGGAGGCCCTCCAGGCCCGCATCCGCGAGCTGGCGGCGGACGTCTCCGCCGACTACGAGGGACGCCAGCCGCTGGTGATCGGGGTCCTGAAGGGCGCGGTGTTCTTCATCGCCGACCTGCTGCGCCACATGACGGTCCCGGTGGAGCTCGACTTCATGGCGGTCTCGTCGTACGGGAGCTCCACCCACTCCTCCGGCGTCGTCCGGATCCTGAAGGATCTGGACATCCCGATCGCCGGCCGGGACGTGCTGGTGGTGGAGGACGTCATCGACTCGGGGCTGACGCTCTCCTACCTGATGAAGAACCTCGCCTCCCGCCAGCCGGCGTCGCTCGAGATCTGCAGCCTGCTCACCAAGCCGGGCTACAAGCGGCTGAACATCCCGATCCGCTACGTCGGCTTCGAGCTCCCCGACGCCTTCGTGATCGGCTACGGCCTCGACTACTCCGAGCGGTGGAGGAACCTGCCGTACATCGCGATCCTGGAGGGGGTCGGCGAGCCGTAGCCTTCCGCGTGAACGACGACCTCCACGCCCGCGACAAGGTGAGCCGCGACCTCACGTGGCTGCGCGACGACTCGCTCGAGGACATGGAGAACCTGCCCCCGCCGGAGGTGATCGCCCGCGAGATCGTCGAGGACCTGGAGGCGGCGCTCGCCGAGTTCGCAGCCATCGCCGAGAGCCTCGCCCCTCAGGAGCCCGCAGACCCCTCCCAGTACGGGGCCCGCAGGACGAACTTCTGGACCTTGCCGGTGGCCGTCCTGGGCAGCGTGTCGCGAATCTCGACGCGCCGCGGGACCTTGAACCCGGCCATGCGGCCGCGGCAGTGCGCGATGAGCGCAGCCTGGTCGGCGGCGCCGCCGTCGCGCAGCGTCACGATCGCCAGCACGGCCTCGCCCCAGCGCGCGTCGGGGACGCCGATGACCGCGCAATCCAGCACGGCCGGGTGGGCGCGGAGGTGGTCCTCCACCTCGATCGACGAGACGTTCTCGCCGCCGGAGACGATCACGTCCTTGCGCCGGTCGGTGATCGTCACGTGCGCGTCGTCGTCGATGCGGGCGCCGTCGCCCGTGTGGAGCCACCCGTCCGCGAGCGCCTCCGCCGATTCCCCCGCCTGCTCCCAGTAGCCCTCGAACACGTGGTTCGAGCGGGCCAGCAGCTCGCCGTCGCCGCTCAGCCGGACGCGCACGCCGATCGCCGCGACGCCCTGGCGCGTCATCCGCGCCGCCCGCTCACC
>DASSBX010000067.1:0-6420 GCA_035698305.1 Miltoncostaeaceae bacterium
GCCCGAGCGGCTCGGCGAGCTCACGGCACTCAGCAACTTCGTGGCCGAGACCGCCAACCTGCAGCCGGACGACTGGGCGCCGTACGTGGGCATGAACGCGTTCGCCCACAAGGGCGGGATGCACCAGCAGGGGATGAACGCCGACGTCCGCAGCTACGAGCACATCGATCCGACCCTGGTCGGCAACGACCGGCGCGTCCTCGTGTCGGAGCTGTCGGGTCGCGGCACGATCCTGGCGAAGGCCCGCGAGCTGGGCCTCGACGTGGACGAGGACCCCGAGCGCGTCGCCGCGATCCTCGCCCGCGTGAAGGACATGGAGCACGAGGGCTACCACTACGAGACCGCCGACGGCTCCTTCGAGCTGCTCATCGAGCGCGAGACCGGCGTCTACGAGCCGCTGTTCACGCTGGAGAGCTTCCGCGTGATCACCGAGAAGCGGGCCGACGGCCGGGTCGAGACCGAGGCGACCGTCAAGGTGTTCCACGAGGGCGAGCGGTTCGTGGCCACCCACGAGGGCAACGGCCCGGTCAACGCCCTCGACGGCGCGCTGCGCCAGGCGCTCGACGCCCGGGTGCCGGGGCTCCGCGACATCGAGCTCGTCAACTTCAAGGTCCGCATCCTCGACGAGACCAAGGGCACCGGCGCCGTCACCCGGGTGCTGCTCGACTCGAGCGACGGCACCGAGCACTGGGGCGCCATCGGCGTGAGCGAGAACATCATCGAGGCGTCCTGGGCGGCGCTGGTGGACAGCCTGGAGCACGGCGTCCGGCGCCTCGCCCGCAGCCGGGCCGCGGCCGCGAGGTGAACCCGGGCGGGACGCAGGAGCGCATCCCCCTCGCCAAGCCGGTCATCGGCGACCGCGAGCGGGAGCTGGTCGACGAGGTGCTCCGGTCGGGGCAGCTGTCGCTGGGCCCGATGGTGCCGCGGTTCGAGCGGGCGTGGTGCGAGCGGATCGGCGTGGGGCACGCGGTGGCCGTCTCCAGCGGCACCGCCGGCCTGCACCTCTGCCTCCACGCGCTGGGCCTCGGTCCCGGCGACGAGGTGGTCACGTCGTCGTTCTCGTTCGTCGCCTCGGCGAACGCGATCCTGTTCACCGGCGCCACGCCGGTGTTCGCCGAGGTCGACCCGCTCACGTTCAACATGGACCCGGCCGCGGTGGAGGCGGCGATCACGCCGCGCACCAAGGCGATCCTGATCGTGGACATCTTCGGCTACCCCGCCGACGTCCCCGCCCTGGTGGAGATCGCCGATCGCCACGGCCTCGCGCGGGTGGAGGACGCCTGCCAGACGATCGACGGCGCCCACGACGGCCGCAAGCTCGGCACGTTCGGCCACCCGGCCGTCTACGGCTTCTACGCCAACAAGCAGCTCACCACCGCCGAGGGCGGGGTGGTGCTCACCGACGACCCGGTGCTCGCGGCCAAGCTCGACAGCCTGCGCAACCAGGGCCGCTCCGACGACGGCGCGTGGCTCGTCCACTCCCGCCTCGGGTTCAACTACCGCCTCTCCGACGTCCATTCCGCGATCGGCGTGGCCCAGCTCGAGCGGCTCTCGGACATGATGGCCGGCCGCGCCCGGGTGGCGGGGTGGTACCAGGAGCGCGTGCGGGAGATCGACGGCGTCACCCCCATGTACGAGGGGCCGCAGACGCGATCGTGGTTCGTCTACGCGCCGCGGCTCGACCCGGACCTCGACCGCGACCGGATCATCGGCGACCTCGACGCGGTGGGCGTGTCGGCCAAGCCGTACCTGCCCTGCATCCACCTCCAGCCGTTCTACCGGGACGAGCACGGGCACCGTCCCGGTGAGTTCCCGGTCACGGAGGCGATCAGCTCATCCACGATCGCCCTTCCGTTCTTCCCGGAGATGACCGAGGCGCAGGTGGAGCGGGTGTGCGGGGCGCTGGCGGTGGCGATCGCCGGCCACCGGCTGAGAGCGCCGGGCGCGCGGGCGTGACCGGGGGCGGACGCCTCTGGGGCGGCCGCTTCGGCGCCGGTCCGGACGAGGCCTTCGACCGCATCAACTCCTCGCTGGCGGTCGACCGGCGCATGTGGCCGCAGGACGTCGCGGCGTCGCGGGCGCACGCCCGCATGCTCGGCGCCCGCGGCATCATCCCCGCCGCCGCCGCCGCCGCGATCGACGAGGGGCTGGAGCGGATCGCCGGCGAGCTGCGCGAGGGCACGTTCGCGTTCGCCCCGGGCGACGAGGACATCCACACGGCGGTCGAGCGTCGCCTGACGGAGCTGATCGGCGACGCCGGCCGGCGCCTGCACACGGCCCGGAGCCGCAACGACCAGGTCATCACCGACACGCTCCTGCACCTGCGCGCCGCCGCGGTGGGGCAGGCGGAGGGGCTGCGGGCGCTGGGCGAGGCGCTGCTGGTCCAGGCGGCGGCCCACCTCGACACGATCCTGCCCGGCTACACCCACGGCCAGCGGGCCCAGCCGGTGCGCCTGGCCCACCACCTCCTGGCGTACGTGTGGATGCTCGACCGCGACCGCACGCGCCTCGGCCACGCGATCGAGGCGACGCTGACCTCACCGCTCGGCTCGGGGGCGCTCTCGGGGGTCGGCTTCCCGATCGACCGCGCCATGACCGCCGAGGAGCTCGGCTTCACCGCCGGTCCCAGCCCCAACAGCCTGGACGCGGTCGGAAGCCGCGACGCCCTGGCCGACTACCTCCACTTCGCCGCCCAGCTCGGCGTGCACCTGTCCCGCCTGGGCGCCGAGATCGTGCTGTGGGCGGGGGAGGAGGCGGGGTTCGTCGAGCTCGACGACGCGTTCAGCTCGGGCTCCTCGATGCTGCCCCAGAAGAAGAACCCCGACGCCGCCGAGCTCGCCCGCGGCAAGGCCCCGCGCCTGGTCGCCGACCTGTCGGGGCTGCTCGGCGTGATGTCCGGGCTGCCGCTCGCCTACAACAAGGACATGCAGGAGGACAAGGAGTACCTCTTCGACGCGATCGACACCGTCGACCTGCTGCTGCCCGCGATGACCGGCATGGTCGCCGGCGCGCGCTTCCGGGCCGACCGCATGGCGGCCGCCGCCTCCGGCGGAGTCCTTGCCGCGACCGACCTGGCCGACCACCTGGTCACGCTGGGCTGGCCGTTCCGCCGCGCCCACGAGGCGGTGGGGCGCCTGGTGCGGGCGTGCCTCGACCGGGGCGTCGGCCTGGAGGACGCGACGCCGGAGGACGTCGCCGCCGCGGGGCTCGACGGCGTCGCGATGCCGGCCCTCACGGCGGAGGCCTCGGTGGAGGCGAAACGGGCGGCCGGCGGCACCGCGCGGGCGGCGGTGGCCGACCAGCTCGCCGTCGCGCGGGGGCGGGTGGCGTCGTGGTGACCGCGGCGGTCGCCCCGGCGGGCACCGGCGCGCGGCTCGACCGCGGCTTCTTCGCCCGCCCCGTGGGCGAGGTGGCGGTCGACCTGCTCGGCTGCGTCATCACGGTCGGCGGGGTCGGCGGGATGATCGTCGAGACCGAGCGCTACCAGCAGGACGACCCCGCCTCGCACAGCTTCCGGGGGCCGGGCGGGCGCGCCGCCGTCATGTTCGGGCCCCCCGGCCACCTCTACGTCTACCGCTCCTACGGCATCCACTGGTGCACCAACCTGGTGTGCGAGCCGGAGGGATCGGGCGCCGCCGTGCTCATCCGCGCGCTGGCCCCCATGCACGGCATCCCGGCGATGCGGGCGCGCCGCCGGGGCGTGTCCGACCGCCTGCTGTGCGCGGGGCCCGGCCGCCTGTGCGCCGCCCTGGCGATCGACCGTCACCTCGACGGCGCCGACGCGCTCCGGCCGGACGGGCCGGTCGCGCTCTCCGGCCGCGCCGAGCCGGTCGAGGTCGTCTGCGGCCCCCGGATCGGCATCAGCCGCGCGGCCGACCGCCCCTGGCGCTTCGGCGTCGCCGGCTCCCCGTACCTGTCCAAGCCGTTCCCGCGCACGTGAGCGCCGCCGACCGCCTGTCCGGCCGCGCGGTCGACGTGCTGCCCCCCGGCGAGCTGGCGCGCAAGCTCGGGCGCGGGACGCCGCTGCGCGTGAAGCTGGGGGTCGACCCGACGGCGCCCGACATCCACCTGGGTCACACCGTCGTGCTGGGCAAGCTGCGCGAGTTCCAGGACGCCGGCCACACCGCCGTGCTGATCATCGGCGACTGGACCGCCCGGGTCGGCGACCCGTCGGGCCGCACCAGCACGCGGCCGGTGCTGAGCGCCGACGACATCGCGCGCAACGCCGACAGCTACCGCGACCAGGCATTCCGCATCCTCGACCCCGAGAGGACGGAGATCCGGCGCAACGGGGAGTGGTTCGAGGGGATGGGCCTCGAGGACGTGTTCGCCCTCGCCGGCCGGGCGACGGTCAACCAGCTGCTGCGGCGCAACGACTTCGCGGAGCGCATCGGCGACGACCGCCCGATCTCCGTCCTGGAGCTGCTCTACCCGCTGATGCAGGCCTACGACTCGGTGATGCTGCGGGCCGACGTCGAGATCGGGGGGACCGACCAGCTCTTCAACATGATCCTGGGCCGCGACATCCAGACGGGGTGGGGGCAGGAACCCCAGGTCGTCATGACCATGCCGATCCTCACCGGGCTCGACGGCGAAAAGAAGATGAGCAAGTCGCTCGGCAACCAGATCGGGGTGCGCGATCCGGCCGAGGAGCAGTTCGGCCGCACGATGCGCATCCCCGACAGCCTGCTGCCGGAGTGGTACCGCCTGCTGGTCCCGGGCGAGCCTCCCCCGGAGGGGCACCCGGCCCAGGACAAGCGCCGCCTGGCGCGGCTCATCGCCGATCGCTTCCACGGCCCCGGCGCGGGCGAGGCGGCCGAGGCCCACTTCAACCGGGTGGTCCGTGACCGGGAGGCGCCCCAGGAGGTGCCGGAGGTGGCCGTCCCGCCCGGGACCGTCCACCTGCCGGCCCTGCTGGCCGAGTCCCTCGGGGTGCCGTCGCGCAGCGAGGCCCGCCGTCTCATCGCCGGCGGCGGCGTCTCCGTGGACGGCGCGGCGGTCCGGGATCTCGACCTCGACGCCGCCGCCTTGGACGGACGTGTGCTCCGAGCGGGAAAAAGGCGCTTCGCCCGGGTCCGGATCAGTTCGTGAGCCGCCTTGACCCCCCTTGCCGGGGCGCTATACTCCCCCGACCGCGAGGACGGGAATCGTCTGCGCGGGACCTGATCGCTTGAGAAACCTCCTCGACCTCCCACAGACGGAGACGCTCACGTAAGAGGCGCGCGATGCGCCCGCGTGAGGGCCTCTGCGACGTCGGAGGCCGCGAAGGTGGAGATCAGGGTCGGATGGCCGGTCACGGTCGTGACCGTGCGTGATCCTTGAAAACTGAACAGCATGCATTGCGACCCTGCGGGAGCGATCCCGTCGTGGTCGGAATGGCCAGGTTTACACGAACCCCGTCGAAACCGGCGGTCCGGCGCGAGCCGCACCGTCTGGCAGAGACAACACAAGTTCGGATCGCGCCTGCTCTTCGGAGCAGATGCAGTCCAAACGGCTCGGATCGCCCGAGCTCTTCGGAGCAGAGGGCTGTCCATGATCTTCTTCATGGAGAGTTTGATCCTGGCTCAGGACGAACGCTGGCGGCGTGCTTAACACATGCAAGTCGAACGCGAAAGCCCTTCGGGGCGAGTAGAGTGGCGAACGGGTGAGTAACACGTGGGCAACCTGCCCCAAGGAGCGGGACAACCCGGGGAAACTCGGGCTAATACCGCATGATTCGCCGGCACTCAAGTGCCGGCGGCAAATGGTAGCTTCGGCCTCCGCCTTGGGATGGGCCCGCGGCGCATTAGCTTGTTGGTGGGGTAACGGCTCACCAAGGCGACGATGCGTAGCTGGTCTGAGAGGACGATCAGCCACACTGGGACTGAGACACGGCCCAGACTCCTACGGGAGGCAGCAGTGGGGAATCTTGCGCAATGGGCGGAAGCCTGACGCAGCAACGCCGCGTGTGGGAAGACGGCCTTCGGGTTGTAAACCGCTTTCAGTTGGGACGAAGGTCCGCCGGTGAACAGCCGGCCGGACTGACGGTACCTTCAGAAGAAGCCCCGGCTAACTACGTGCCAGCAGCCGCGGTAATACGTAGGGCGCAAGCGTTGTCCGGAATCATTGGGCGTAAAGCGCGTGTAGGCGGCTGAGTAAGTCTGCTGTGAAAGTCCAGGGCTCAACCCTGGGATGCCGCAGATACTGCTTGGCTAGAGTACGGGAGGGGCGAGTGGAATTCCTGGTGTAGCGGTGGAATGCGCAGATATCAGGAGGAACACCTATGGCGAAGGCAGCTCGCTGGAACGTTACTGACGCTGAGACGCGAAAGCGTGGGGAGCAAACAGGATTAGATACCCTGGTAGTCCACGCCGTAAACGATGGATACTAGGTGTGGGGGGTGTCAACTCCCTCCGTGCCGAAGCTAACGCATTAAGTATC
>DASSBX010000068.1:0-2559 GCA_035698305.1 Miltoncostaeaceae bacterium
GTCGAGGACGGCCCGGGCGAGGACCGTCCACGACCCCGAGCGCGCGAGCTCCACGGGCTCCCACCCGGGTTTCTCCCGCGTCACCACGGCCGGCCCCCGCCGCGGCCGCGCCACCCGGTAGAGGAGCTCGCGCGCCTCGTCGCGAACCGGCGGCGCGGCCGTGCCGCCCACCCGCGTCCCGCTATCCGTCGGCCCGCAGGCCGCGCCAGGCGGTGGTGCCCATGTCGATGGTGATGCTCGCGCCCGTGATCATCGACGACTCGTCGCTCGCCAGGAACAGGACCAGGTTGGCGACCTCGTCCGGCCGCCCGAGCCGCGGGATGAGGTGCGTCCCGATCAGCTGCGCCTTGATCATGGCCTGCTCCTCGGGCGCACCCGACGAGAAGTACTTCTGGACCATCGGCGTGTCGGTGTTGCCGGGCGAGTAGCTGTTGACCCGGATGCCGAACGGCGCCAGCTCCAGGGCCATGACGCGCGAGAGCTGGATCACGCCCGCCTTCGCGGGGCCGTAGGCCGCGCCCATCGGGTAGCCCACGATGCCGCCGATGGAGGCGGCGTTGACGATCGAGCCACCGCCCGACTCGCGCATGAGGGGCACGGCGTACTTCGAGCACATCCAGACGCCCTTCAGGTTGATCCCGACGACCTTGTCCCACACCTCCTCGTCGAGCTCGTGGCTCTGGGCCTGCGGCGTGAACTGGGTCTCGTGGACGCCGGCGTTGTTGTGCAGCACGTCGAGGCGCCCGAAGGCGTCGGCCGCCGCGGCCATCAGCGCCGCCACGTCGTCGCGGCTCGCGACGTCGGCCGCCACGAACACGGCCTCGCCGCCCGCATCCCGGATCGCGGCGACCACCGCGTTCCCGGCCGCCTCGTTGATGTCCGAGGCCACGATCCTCGCGCCCTCCTGCGCCATGCGCAGCGCCGCGGCCTCGCCGATGCCCTGGCCGGCGCCGGTGACGACGGCGACCTTGCCCTCCAGGCGCCCGCTCACTGCGCGCCCCCGGCGCTCGGGGAGGCCTCGGGGAACTGGTCGATCGTGAGCTCGGCGATGCGCGCCACGCTCGAGTCCGTGAGCTCGATGATGTTCTCGTCGAGGTCGTAGACGTAGATCACACGGGCGTCGCCCCACTCGGCGATGTCGGGCCAGAGGCGGCGACCCCCGGCCGCCTCGACGCGCGCGAGGGCCGCGGCGACGTCGTCGACCTGCATCCCGAAGTGCAGGAGGTTCCCCTCCCACGGGCTGATCTCCCGGATGGGGGCGACGGGCTCCAGGAACTCGAAGAGCTCCACGCAGGAGCCCTCGTCGAAGCCGACGTGCGAGACCGCGTACCGCGTTCCGGGGGGCCCGCCGAAGACCATCTCGGCGAAGGGCCCCTCGAGGACGAAGCGCCGCGTGATCCAGTGCCCCTCGAAGGCATCGATGTAGAACTGCGCGGACCGGTCGAGGTCCGACACCCTCAGCGCGGGATGGTGGTGGGTCGTGGCCGACATCGGATTCCCCCCTCGTGACGCGACTCGTGACTCGGCGCCTGTCCTGTCGGTAGGGTTCTACCAAACGCCCGGTTGATTACGAGCGGTGGGGAGGTGATACTGCCCCACCCGATCGCGGGGGTGCGAACGTTCCATGGCCCTGGTCCGAGACATCGATCACGTCGCGGTGGCCGTCGAGTCCATCGAGGACGCGCTGGCGCTGTACTCGGACGTCCTGGGCGGCAGCTTCGTGAGCGGCGGCGACGACGACGCCTCGGGCGTCCGCGCCGTCCGCGTCCAGCTCCCCGGGCTGCGCGTCGAGCTGCTCCAGCCGCTGCGCCCGGACACGGTGCTCCAGGCGTACATCGACCGCCACGGCCAGGGCCTGCACCACGTGACCATGCTGGTGCCCGACCTCGACGAGGCGATCGCCACGCTCGAGGCCGCCGGCTTCGAGACGACCGGCACCGACCGGTCGCGGACGTGGTGGATGGAGACCTACATCCGCCCGCGGTCCGGGTTCGGGGCGCTGATCCAGCTGGTCGAGACGGCCGAGCGGTGGGACCGCCCCGTCGAGGGCCTCACCCTCGACGACGTCCTGGCCGGCAGGGCGATCTGGGCCGACGGACGGGCCCGCCTGCGCGAGGAGGCCGGGTGAGCGGCGCGTCCCGCGTCGTCGTGGTCGGCTCCGGGGCCGCGGGCCTCTCGGCCGCGCTGGCCGCCCGCGGGCAGGGCGCGGACGTGACCGTGCTGGAGCGGAGCCCCGTGGTCGGCGGGACCACGGCGCTGTCGGGCGGCGTCGCCTGGATGCCCGCCAACCACCGGGCCGCCGAGCTGGGGATCGAGGACAGCCCGGGCGAGGCCCGCGACTACATGCGCACCCTGGCGCTCGGCGACGTGGACCAGGCCCTGGTGGACACGTTCGTCGACGACGCGGCGCGGGTCGCGCGGGGGCTCGAGGACACGGGCCTGCGCTGGCACCCGCTCCCGTACCCGGACTACCACGCCGAGCACGCGGGCGGGAAGCTCGGCGGCCGGCCGCGCGAGGCGAGGCCCGGGGAGCCGGCTCCCGGGATCGCGCCGCTCGTC
>DASSBX010000069.1:0-3352 GCA_035698305.1 Miltoncostaeaceae bacterium
GACGTCGCCGGTCACGCCCGCGGCGGGCGCGTGGACCTTCCCGATCTCGGCGGGGTCCGACTCCAGGTGCACGAGCCGGGTCCCGTCCGGGACCATCGCCCCCTCGCTGTGGCCGAACAGCCGGAAGGCGGGGCCGCCGGCCACCAGGACGACGTCGAAGGGCGCGAGCGCGGCGGCGATGTCGCGGGCGAACGGCGGCAGCGGCCCGCGCCACAGGGGGTGGCCGGTGGGGACGGTCGCCAGCGCGCCCATGGGCTCGCCCAGGACCGGCGCCCCCAGGCGCTCGGCCAGCGCTGCGACGGCCGGGACGGCATCCATCTGTGCGGCGGCGTCGCCCGCCACCACGGCCGGCGCGCGGGCGGCGCGCAGCAGGGCGGCCGCCGCATCCAGCGCGGCGGCGTCCGGCGCCGGCGGTGGCGGCGGGGGCTCCGGGACGTGGGCGGCGGGGGCGGTCGCCACCTGCACGTCCAGGGGGATGCTGAGCACCACCGGCCCCCGCGGGTGCGTCATCGCGACGCGCACGGCGCGGGCGAACGCGGCGGGCAGCTCGTTCGCGGCGCCCACCTCCCACGCCCCCTTGGCGACCGGCTCGGCCATCGCCACCAGCTCCCCGCCCAGGAACGGGTCGCCCGGCAGCATCGACCGCCACTGCTGCCCCACCGTCACCAGCACCGGCACCCGGCCGCGCGCCGCGTTCAGGATCCCCGACATGGCGTTCGCCAGGCCCGGCTGGACGTGGACGTTGGCCACCGCGAGGCCGCCGGTCGCCTGCGCCCACCCGTCCGCCATGCCGATGACGGCCGCCTCGTGGAGTCCCAGGAGGTACCGGACGGCGTCCTGCCGGCCGAGCGCGTCGGTGATCGGCAGCTCGGTGGACCCCGGGTTGCCGAACAGCACCGGGACCCCCTCGGCGGCGACCGCCGCCAGGAGCCAGTCGGACCCGTCGCGGTCAGGCAAGCGGGGCCATGGTGAGCCCCGCGTCGCGGAGCTGCTCCCAGTAGAGCTCGGCCTGCTCGCGGGCGCCGCTCCACACGCGCGCCCGCCCGGCGCTGTGGATCTTGTTCGCCAGCGCCATCCCGGCCTCGTAGCTCACGCCCGGGAGGAACCGGGCGAGGGTGCGGGCGACGTGCTCGAACGTGTTGTGGTCGTCGTTTAGGACGATCACGTGGCAGGGGTCGCCGTGGCCCGCCCCGGGCCCCGAGCGTTCCGTGATCGGACGGACGGGCGTCTGGGTGCCCACGGGAGGCAGGATATCCCCGCCGCGGGCCGGGTCCCAGGCGGGCGGCGCCCCCGCTTACGTCAGGCGGACCAGGCCGGCGTATCCGCCGGGGCCGTAACTGCGCGCGTTGACCTTGTCGCTCGAGTTGCCCTCGACGGTGTCGATGCCGCCGTCGGGGCGGACGCCGGTGACCACGCCGATGTGGTCGAGCACCCCGTCGCCGCCCCGGTCGAACACCACCAGGTCGCCCACCTGCGGCGCCCCGCCGCCCGCCGGGATGTAGCGGCCCTGGCTCTCCGCCCACGCCTTGACCGTCGGGACGTAGCCGATGCCCTGGCCGCCCGGGCCGACCGGCGCGCCGGCCTGCTGGGCCACCCAGGAGGTGAAGTACGCGCACCAGGGACCCACGCCGGCGCCCGCCGTCGCGGTGCGGTACTCGGCGATGCGGGGCGCGTCGTTCGACCCGGGCGGCTGCTCCGCCACCCCCAGCTCGGCGGTGGCGATCGCGGCGATCGCCCGGCCGGTCCCGGAGCCCCCCGCCGGGGGGAGGGGGGCGATCGACGACGCCTGCTGGGCGCCCGCCGCCGGCGTGGTCATCGCCGAGCCGAGCCGGGTGGCGAAATCGCCCGGGGGGGCGTCGGCACGGGCGGCCTGTGCCGGCCCAAGCGGGGCGGTGATCTCGCGCACGCGCGCGACGGCCTGCTGGTATCCGGCGAGGGGCGAGGAGTCGATGGTCACGGGGCGCTCCCCGCCCCATCGGCCCCCCGCCGGGGCCGCTTGAGCGCCGCGCCGCCCCGGCGGCGGCGGGACGGGCCGGTCGCGGTGGCCGGCGACGGAATGTGACCAGCCGGTGAAACACGCGCTCCGCCACTTGAAACCGATGTGACGCGAGGGTTCCCTTCGGGCTGGATGGCTGAGGACCTCATCCTGATCGCTGTGGTGGCGACGGCGCTCGCCTTCGACTTCACCAACGGCTTCCACGACACCGGGAACGCGACCGCCTCGTCCATCGCCACCGGCGCCCTGAAGCCCAAGATCGCCGTCGGCCTGGCCGCCCTCCTCAACGTGGTCGGCGCCTTCCTCTCGCTGGAGGTCGCGAAGACCATCGCCAGCGGGATCGTCGACGCCGGGGCCATCACGCTGACCGTCGTCTTCGCCGGCCTGGTGGGGGCGATCGCCTGGAACGTGATCACCTGGCTGATGGGGCTGCCCTCCAGCTCGTCGCACGCCCTGATCGGCGGCGTGGTGGGCGCCACGCTGGCGGCGGCGGGCGCCGGCGCGGTGAACGGCACCGCGGTGGTCCAGAAGGTGATCATCCCCGCCGTGCTCGCGCCCGTCATCGCGGGCGGCGTCGCGATCATGGCGGTCCGCCTGGCCCGCCGGCTGCACGCGAAGTCATCCGCCGCGCACAGCAACCGCGGGTTCCGGCGCGGCCAGATCGCGTCGGCCTCGCTGATCTCCCTGGCGCACGGCACCAACGACGCGCAGAAGACGATGGGCATCATCACGCTGGCCCTCGTCGCCCACGGCACCATCGACGCCGACGCCGGCGTGCCCGCCTGGGTGGTCGTCGCGGCGGCGGTCGCGATCGGCGCCGGCACGTACTGCGGCGGGTGGCGGATCATCCGCACGATGGGCGCCCGGCTCACCGACATCACGCCCCAGCAGGGCTTCTCGTCCGACTCGTCGGCGGCGGCCGTGATCCTCACCTCGTCCCACTTCGGGTTCCCGCTCTCCACGACGCACGTCGCCACCGGCGCCATCCTCGGGGCCGGCGTGGGCGCCAAGAAGCAGGTGCGGTGGTCCGTCGCCGGCCGGATGGTGATGGCGTGGGTCATCACCCTCCCCGCCGCGGGGCTGGTGGCCGCCGCGATGTACGGCCTGGCCGAGGGCATCGGCGGCAACACCGGCATCGTCGTGGTCGCGGCGCTCGCGATCGTGAGCGGCGCGGCCGCGTGGCTCGCGTCCCGCCGCAACCCGGTCAACGCGGGCAACGTCACCGACGTCCCGCCGGTCGCGATCGTGGCGCCCGAGCCCGCCCCGATGAGCGACCCCCGGCCGATCGCGGGGGCCGGCGCCGGGGCGGGGGCATGAGCAGCTACATCGACCTCGACGCGCTCTGGCGCGTGGCGG
>DASSBX010000070.1:0-3315 GCA_035698305.1 Miltoncostaeaceae bacterium
GCCGGCGCCGGCGGCGGTCGCCCGGGCGCGGCGGCGGATCGTGGAGGCCGTGCACGACGAGCTGCGCCGGCGGGTGGGCGTCACGTTCACCACGGCGCAGCTGGTGGAGGTCTACGACGGCGCCTCCCGCTGGTACCTCGACCTCGCCGCCCGGGTGGCGCCCCGGGAGCCGGACGCGTGGGAGCCGGCGGCGGCCCTCGACGGCGCGTTCGCCACCTACGCGCGCCAGGCGTCGGACGCGCGGCTGTGAGCACCAGCACCCCCGGGTCCCCGCGGCCCCGCAACCCCCGCCGGCCCCCGAGGCGCAAGATCCGCCTCGCCCTGGCGCTGGTGCTGGTGGCGGTCGCCCTGGTCGGGGGGATCGCGATCGGCTACCTCGCCCGGGGCGACTCCCCGCCCGGCGCGGCGGTCACCGAGTCGCGCACCGTCCCGGTGGTGACCGTCACCGTCCCGGCGACGACCACCGCGCCTTAAGGGCCGGCGCCGGCGCGGGGGATGCGCCGCGCGCCGGGGGCCGGGGCGGTCCACATCTCGGCGAGCTGGGGGTCGTCGGTCTCGCCGCGGTCGATGAGCGCGTGGATCTGGGGGAGGGCGCGCACGTTCAGCGAGATGTGGCGCTGGCCCACGCTGGGCTTCTCGATGAGCATCCCCGCGCGGATGAGGGCCTCGCCCACCTCCAGGGCCTGGCGGCGGTCGTGGGCGGCGGCGCCGCGGGCGAAGTGGTCGAACTCGGTGTGGTAGCCGGGGCCGACCTTGCCCATCCGGAGCATCCGCTGCAGCACCACGCGGGCGTGGCGGCGGCGGGGGCAGGGGTCATCCTCGATCCTCAGGCTCGGCGGGACCGCCGGCTCCGGCGGCGGGGCGGTGCCGATGCCCTGGGCCCGCAGCACCGGGATGAGCTCGGGTTGATGCGTCTCGGCGTGGACGTCCTGTCCCTGGGCGGCGAGCGCGAGGGCGACCGCGACGGGGTGGCGGTGCAGCGCGCGCGCCATCATCGCCAGGCCGGTCTCGCCGCCGCTCACGTCCTCCGGGGCCAGGGGGACGAGGGGGCCGTCGACGGCGACCTCGACGGGCAGCACCGCGAGATGCGCCGGCATGGCGGCGAGGGCGTCCTCGGCCAGGACCTCCTCGAGGGCGGGCAGCACCAGGGCGACGTATCCCCGCCAGTCGCGGAGCTCCACCGCGGCGGGGTCGGCGTCGGCGTCGACGACCGCGAGCGAGATCGCCCTGGTCAGGACCCGCGCGGCGGGGCGCGGGCCGAACCTCTGCGCGTGGGCGGGGGTGACGGGCAGCAGCCAGGCCGGGTCGCCGTGGGGTGTGCGGCCCGCCCAGATCCACACCGTCGGCGGGCGGTTGTGGATCGCCCTGCAGGACGCCTCGAGGGTCTTCACGACGGCCTCGTCGTGGTCGCCGCGCTGCCAGGCCCACAGCCCGCGGGCGACCTCGCCGGGGTGACGAAGGAGGTCGCTGCTCGTCACCGTGGTCGCCATGCCCGCACGGTAGCGCGGGCGGCGACGGCGATCCCCGCGTCCCAACCCGGGGCGCGCCCGCCGGGCGGCAGGGGCACGGAGGCGGCATCGAGGCCGGCGCGGGCGACCAGCCACGAGATCGTGGAGTTCGAGTTCCACCCCTCGCCGGCGTGGAGCTCGTCGCGGCCCCAGACGGGCGTCGGCACGGACGGGACGAGTGCGAGCAACGCCCGGGCGGTCGGCGCGTCGTCCGTGAGGCCGACCGGGCTGGCGACCGCCTCGGCGACGTCGGGGATGGCGCCGTCGCGCCAGCGCCGCACCTCGTACCGGAAGAGACGGAACCGGCCGAGGGCGCGGTGGCCGACCGCGCCCCCGGCCACGACGCCCCGCTCCGCCGGGCCGGCCCAGGCGGGCGCCTGCTCGATCACGAAGCGGTTCCCCGGCGTCCGGACCTCCAGGGCCGAGTGGTACAGGTCGCGGCGCGACCGGCGCTGCGCGGCGGCGGCGACCGCCTCGAAGGCGATGCCGTTCAGGCGCACGCTGTGCCCGCCGGCGCCGAGCGGGAGCCAGTAGAGGTCGATGCCGCAGGCCAGGGCGTCCATCGGGGGGATCGTCGCCGGTTCCGGGCGCCGTGGCGAGCCCCCTACGTCGCGAGCCCCCCGGTGGTCGACGCGAAGGCGGAGTTGGCGCGGTAGGCCCAGGCGAGGACCTCGGCGATCACGTCGTACAGCTCGGACGGGATCACGGCCCCCAGGTCCAGCACGGCGAGCGCCTCGACCAGGTCGGGGTCCTCGCGCATCGGCAGGCCGTGCTCGCGCGCGAGCTCGACGATCCGCTCGGCGACGGGGCCGGCGCCGGAGGCGGTGACGCGTGGCGCGCCGCCCTCGTCGCGGCGGTAGCGGAGGGCGACGGCCCGGGGGCGCCGCTCGGGGCGGTCGCGGGGGACGGGGAGGTGGGTCACGCGGAGACGTCCAGGCCGGAGGCGGGCGGCGGCTCCAGCAGCCGCTCCGGCGGCGGGCCCGCCATGCGCTCGACGCTGACGCGCGCGCCGCCGGACGCGCGGCCCAGCGCCTCGGTCAGCTCGCCGGCCCGCTCGCCCAGGAACGCGCGGGCGGCGTCGCCGGTCGTGCGGACGGTGGCGTCCACCCCCGCCGCGCCGGCGGTCGCCTCGATCATCACCGGGCCGAGGGCGGAGAGGTGCAGCAGGAACGCCACCGTGCGCGGCCGGTCCCCGTCGCCCCGGCCGTCGCCGCCGCCGTCGGGATGCACCCGCACCTCGGCGGTGCCGCCGCCGGGGAGGGGGAGCTGCAGGTACGCGCCGGTCTGGGCGGAGGGGTCGGCCGCCGCCTGCGCCTGGGCCGCCCCGGGGGGCGGCGGCAGGCTCGCCCCGGCGAGGGCCTGCGCCGCGATCCCGTCGGCCGCGCCCGCCGCCACGCGCGCCACGGCCGCGTCCACCGCGGGATGGTCGGCCAGGGCGTGCAGCAGCGCCCGGAGCGGCGCCCGCTCCGGCGCCTCGCCCGCGTGGAGCCGGTGCTCCAGGTTCACCCCGAGGTCCGACAGCGCCCGCCGCAGCGCCTCCCCGGTGCCCGACGTCGCGTCGGCCGCCACCTCCCCGGTCAGGGCCGCCAGCGCCGTCGCCAGCGCCCTCGGGGATCCGGCCGCCCCCTCGCCCGCGCCTGGCCCCGCCGCCGTCGCCTGGGCCCCGCCGGGGACGCTCCCGGAGGGGTGTGCAATTGAACGCGGAGCACTCGTCCAATTGAACGTCGGACCGGGAACCGGGATGGGAGAAGGGATCCCGCCCGAGGCACGTTCAGTGTTCAACACGACCTTCACGTCGGCGGCGGCG
>DASSBX010000071.1:0-3601 GCA_035698305.1 Miltoncostaeaceae bacterium
CCACCCGCCCACCCTCAGGGCGCTGCGCCCCCTGCGCCCCCTGAACCCCCGCTGGGGTGGTCCTCGGTGGTGCGGGCCGGCTGGTGCCAGGGTGCGGCAGCGAGGGTGGCCGTGGCGCCTTCGCGGGCAGGCGCCTGGTGCCCTCCTGCTGCGTCTGTGTCGTTCAGCGGAGCCCCGCCCTCAGGGGCGCGTCTGGCTGCCGTCCTCACTGGCACATTGACCTCGGTGCGCGAGGAGCGGGCCGATGGCTGGTCGTGGCGTCTTCGCGGACAGGTGGCGCGGGCTGCGCCCGCGGCTGTGTTTTGAGGGAAGGCCCGCCCGCTCACCCTCAGGGGGCTGCGCCCCCTGAACCCCGGCGGGGGGTGGTCCTCGGTGGCGCCGGGTGTCGAGGGCGTACCGATGGTCAGTGGGCCGCGTGCTCTCCGGGAGGGTGTGATAGCGGACGTGTGGCGTCGCCGGGGACGCCGACGTTTGCTACGCGGCGAGCAGTTGGCCGACGGCGCGGAGGAGGGCGGCGGTGTTGAAGGGCTTTTCGAGGTAGCGGACGCCTTCTTCGCGGAGGAGTTGGGCGGTGCGGTCGCCTTCGGCGTCGCCGGTGATGAAGACGACGCGGCGGCGGAGGTGGGGCCAGTGGTCGCCGATGTGGTGGTAGAGCTGCAGGCCGTCCATGCGAGGCATGCGGACGTCGGCGACGATGAGGTCGTAGCGCTCTGCCTCGAGCAGGCGGAGCGCCTCGTCGCCGCTGGCGGCGGTGTCGACGGCGTAGCCGGCGGAGCCGAGGATTTCGGTGGCGAGCGAGCGGATGGGGAGTTCGTCGTCGACGACGAGGACGCGGGGGCGGTCGGCCGCCTTGCGGTGGAGTTGTTCGGGGTAGACGGGCGGGCGTGGCGGCTCGGACTGGGGCGCCTCGGGCTCCGGCGCGGGGGGTGGGGGCGCGGCGGGCCGGGGCATCTCGGGCTCCGGTGGGGCAGACGGCCGCGTGGTGTCATCGGGCTGCGCGGACGGTGGCGGTGCGGGCTCGGTGGGTGCCTCGGGGCGGCCGGGGCCGGCGTCCGGCTTGATCGGCAGTTCGATCACGAACTGGGCGCCGCCGGCGGTGCCACGCTCCACCCAGACGCGGCCGCCGTGCTCGGCGACGATGCCGTAGACGATGGCGAGGCCCATGCCGGCGCCGTCGCCGAGGGCGCGGGTTGTGAAGAACGGCTCGAAGACGCGGGCGGTCAACTCCGAGGGGACGCCGGGACCGGTGTCCGTGACATAAATGTGTGCAACGTCACCTTCGCGACGCGTTGAAATCATGACGCGGCCGCCGCTGGGGACCAGTGCCTGCTGGGCGTTGTTCAGCAGGTTGAGGAAGACCTGTTCCAGCTGGTACTCGTCCGCGCGCAGCGGCGGGAGGCCGCCGAGCGAGGTCTCGATGAGGATGTCGTCCATCTCCAGGCTGTAGCGGCGGACCTCGATGACGCGGCGCAGGACGGCCTCCACATCGACGGACTGGATGGTGGGGCGGTGCTGGCGGGCGAAGGCGAGCAGGTTGCGCACGATACGGCTGGCGCGCAGCGACTCCTGCTCGATGGTGGCGAGGGCCTGCTGGCGCTCGTCATCCGAGAGCGAGGGGAGGATCTGGGCGTAGCCGAGGATGGCGGTCAGCGGGTTGTTCAGTTCGTGAGCGACGCCGGAGACGACCTCGCTCAGGGCGCTGAGGCGTTGCATCTGCTGCTCCGCGTCGGCGCCGAGGGTGGGTGCCGGCGGCGCGGAGGGGGCGGGCTCGGTCGCGGGCGCCTCGAGCGCCTCGGCGGCGATGGCGGCGTCGCGCGGCGATTCTGGCTCCGGGGCCGGCGGGGGCTCGGGTGCAGGCGCGGGTGGGGGCGGTGCCGGCTGTGGCGCAGGTCCTGGCGTCGGGGCAGCCGGTGGCGCCTCGGCCGCGCGAGCGGGCGAGGTCATGGACGGCAGCGGGGGCGGTGTGGCGGGCTCGCCGGAGGGCAGGCCGGGCAGGGCGAGCCGGCCGCCCAGGGGACGCACGAAGCGCTCCAGGCGGATGCCCTCGGCGGCAGTGTAGGCCTGCGGGCGTAGCGAGTAGAGCACGACCGCACCGGCGACGCGGCCGCCGGCGAACAGTGGCATGTGCAGCGCGGAGCGCAGGCCGAAGGCCGGCAGCCGCGCGAGCGGGGAGCGGTCGCCGGAGGCGCGCTCCAGTTCGCCTTCGAGCGCCGGCTCGCCGGAGTCGAAGACCGCGCGCTCGGCGCGGTCCAGTGGCGACCAGCGAGCGCCACGGTCGACGCCCGCCATCGCGGAGGGGTAGGTGGCGAGCACCTCGGCGTGCACGGTGGCGCCGGCGGTGCTGAAACGCAGGGCCACGGCCCAGTCGAGCAGCATCGCCTGGTGCACGGCCTGGAGCACGGCGCGGGCGGCGGCGGAGGGGTCCGGGATCTGTGCGGTGGCGTCCGAGGCGGCCAGCACGACGCTGAGTTCGCCGGCGCGCTCGCCAGCGGGCGGTTCCGGCGCTCGAGAGACCCGCAGCACGGTCATGCCCTGGTCGCCGGCGGCCCCGAAGACTTCGACCTGCAGGGGCTGGGGCTGGGTCATGAAGACGAAGTCCAGCACGCCGCGCCAGGGACGGCCGGCGGCCTGCGCCTCGATCGCCTCGGCGACGCGGCCGGTGTGCGCGGGGGTGACCAGCGAGGGCCACGTACGACCGGCGAGCACGGCGCCGCCGGGGGCGCCGACGAGCGTGGCGAACGCCTCGTCCGCGCTGACGATGATGGTGTCCACGCGCGCGATCGCCCAGCCGACGGGGCCGGCAGGCGAGACGGGCGACGGTGCGGCGCTGGTCATCCGGGAAGCCCCATGGTGGTCACGATACGACGGCCCGGTGCGTAACCGCACCGGGCAGGCCCGAGGCGCCGCCGGCGGCTCGGACCGAGGGCTTGCGCGCCTCGCCTCGTCATCATCGGCTGATCGTGGCCGAACTTGCGGGCGGACGGGCTGTCAGAGGCGGGGAGCACCCGCGATTCCCTTCCCGGCGCGCCACCTAGTTCCGGCGCTCGACGCCGGCCCAGCGCTGTGCGATGACGTCGCGGGCCTGCTGGTGTGTGAATTCGACGAGGCCGTTCAGGAGCTCCACCGCGCTCTCCAGGCGGTGGTGGACATCCAGCATCTCCAGCAGCGGCTGGAGGCGGTCGGGCGGGGCGACTTCGTTGGCCGCGGCGCCGATGGCGTCCGCGAGGGCGCCGGGCGAGCCGGGGACCGCGGGGTCGCGCTGGTAGCGCGACTCGATGGTCTGGCGGAGGCGCTGGAGGAGGCGGTAGCCCTGCGTGGCCTCCTCGATGAGCGCCTCCGGGACGTCGGTGACCTCGTCGACGGGGTACTCGATGTTGGCCCAGAGGTACGGGCGGTCGTGGTGCAGGGTGGCGATCCGGAATCGGCGCACGCCCTCTGTTTCGACACGCAAGCGCGCGGCATCGAGCGGTACGACGGAGCGCAGACGGGCGGTGACGCCGACGAGGTGCGGTTCCGCCTGGCCGCCGACCTCGGGGCCGTCCTTGATCAGGGTGACGCCGAAGGGGGCATCGTCGGCGACGCACTCGGCGACGAGCTGGCG
>DASSBX010000072.1:0-14924 GCA_035698305.1 Miltoncostaeaceae bacterium
AGTGGTCGAACTGCATCGTGTAGTCGCCGCGGCCGCCGGTCATGGCGCGCAGGTCGGGCGCGTACTCGAGCATCTCGGCCATCGGGACCTCGGCGCGCACGATCTCGTCGTGGCCCCGCGCCTCCATCCCGAGCGGGTGGCCCCGCCGGGAGCTGAGGTCGCCCATCACGTCGCCCACGTGCTCCGACGGAACCGTGATCTCCACGTGCATCACCGGCTCCAGCAGCACCGGCCCCGCCTTCGCGAGGGCCGTCTTCATCCCCAGGGCGCCGGCGATCTTGAACGCCATCTCCGACGAGTCCACCGCGTGGAACTTGCCGTCGTACAGGGTCACGCGGACATCGACCACCGGGTAGCCCGCCAGCTCGCCCTGGCGCATCGCCTCGGCCACGCCCTTCTCCACCGCCGGGATGAACGACCGCGGGATCGCGCCGCCCACGATCTTGTCGACGAACTCGAAGCCGGCACCCCGCTCGAGCGGCTCCACCTTGAGCCAGCAGTCCGCGTACTGGCCGCGGCCGCCGCTCTGCTTCTTGTGCTTGCCCTCCGCCTCCGCCGCCCTGGTGATCGTCTCGCGGTACGGCACGTGCGGCGGGGCCAGGTCCATGCCCACGCCGAAGCGTCGCTCGATGCGGTCGGCGATCACCTCCACGTGCATCTGCGACAGGCCGGCCACGATGTGGTCGCCCGTCTGCTCGTCGTGGTGCACGTCCAGCGTCGGGTCCTCGTCGCTCATCCGCCGCAGACACTGGTTGAGCTTGTCCTCGTCGGCCGCGTTGCGGGCGGTCACGGCGAAGCCCATCAACGGGGGCGGCAGGTCGATCGGCGCGAAGCCCACGCCGGCGCCGCCCGTCGTGAGTACATCGCCGGTCACCACCTCCTTGAGCTTGGCGACTGCACCGATGTCCCCCGGGCCGATCTCGGTGAGTGCGACGTGCTCCTTGCCCTGGAGCGTGAACAGCTGGCCCACGCGCTCCTTGCCGCCCGAGCCCGACTCGACCTGCGTGTCGGCGGGGAGCACGCCCGAGAACACGCGCAGCAGGCTGATGCGGCCGCTGAACTGGTCGGCGAGCGTCTTGAAGCACAGCGCCACGGCGGGACCGTCCTCCGAGAGGACCACCTCGGTCGCCTCGCCCGACCCGGGGTCGAGGGCCGGCCACCGGCCCACCGTCGCCGGCGACGGCAGCGCCTCCACCACCAGGTCGAGCAGGCGGTCGACGCCGATGCCGTTCTCGCCCGCCACGCAGACCACGGGGTGCATCCGTCCCTCGGCGACGCCGGTCAGGAGCGCCCCGACGAGCTCCTCGGTGGTGATCTCCTCGCCCTCCAGGTACTTCTCGATCAGCGCGTCGTCCTTCTCGGCCACCACGTCGATCAGGTGCTCGCGGGCCGCCTGGGCGGCCTCGGCGAGGTCGTCCGGGATCGGGCCGGTCGTGCCGTGCGGGTCGCCGTCGGCGTAGGTCGTCGCCGTCATCGACACCAGGTTCACCACGCCCCTGAAACCGCCCTCGCTGCCGATCGGGATCTGGATCGGCACGGCGCCCGGCGCCATCTCCGTGATCGCGCCCATCGCCTCGTCGAAGTCGGCGCGTTCGCGGTCGAGCATGTTCACCGCGATCGCGCGGGCCAGGCCCGCCTCGGCGGCGCGGCTCCACAGCCGCTCGGTCTGCACCTCGACGCCGGCGGCGGCGTTCACGACCATCAGCGCCGCATCGACCGCCCGCAGGGCGGCCAGGGTGTCGCCCTGGAAGGAGGGCTCGCCGGGGGTGTCGAGCAGGTTGACCTTCACGCCGTTCCACGTCAGGTGGCAGAGCGACGCGGAGATCGACATCCCGCGACGCTGCTCGTCGTCGTCGAAGTCGCAGACGGTGGTGCCGTCGGCCACGCGTCCCTGGCGGGTGGTGACCTTGGTGGCGAAGAGCATCGCCTCCACGAGGCTGGTCTTGCCGCTGCCGCGGTGCCCGAGGAGCGCGACGTTGCGAAGCAGGGCGGGATCGAGGTGCGCCATGGGCTCGTGCCTTTCCTCACAAGGCCGGGAAAACGCATACTCGACCGTCCGCTAGCCCTGGTCAACCTCCCCGTCCTGCAGCCGGCCCTTGAGCCGCAGGATGGCCTTGGTGTGGAGCTGGCTGACCCGGCTCTCGGTCACGCCGAGCACCTCGCCGATCTCCCGGAGGGTCAGCCCGTCGTAGTAGTAGAGGGCGATCACGATCTTCTCGCGCTCGGGCAGGCGGGCGATCGCGTCGGTCAGCGTGTCGCGCAGCTCCGTGACGTCCAGCAGGTCGGACGGGTTGCTGGGGCGCTGGTCGGTGATCGTGTCGATCAGCGACAGGGACTCGCCGCCGGACGACACGCTCCACGTCTCGTCCAGGGCGATGATCGACGAGTTCGAGATCTGGGTGATCGCGGCGTGGAAGTCGTCCATCTCCATCCCGAGCGCCTCGGCGAGCTCCTCGTCGGTGGGCGCCCGCTGCAGCTTGTGCTCCAGCTCGGTCGCCTTGCGCTCGATCTCCCGCGAGCGGGCCCGCACGGAGCGCGGCACCCAGTCGAGGGAGCGCAGCTCGTCGATGATCGCGCCCTTGATGCGCGTGACGGCGTACGTCTCGAACTTCACCTGCCGGCCCGGGTCGTAGCGCTCGACGGCGCCGATCAGGCCCATCAGGCCGTACGAGATGAGGTCGCTCTCCTCCACGTGCGCCGGGAGGTGGCTGTTCATGCGGCCCGCGACGTACTTCACGAGGGGGGCGAACGTGAGGATCAGGCGATCGCGCGACGCCGGGTCGCCGGTGCTCTTGTACCGGCGCCACAGCATGCGCATCTCCTCCTCACCGGGGACGGCGCCGGCGCCGGCGCGCGCGAAGGCGTCCCAGGTCATGCGGAGGGGGTCCCGGGGTGCGGCATTGCGACAGTCTAGTGAAGCGGGTGCCCGATCCCCGCCGGGAGCCGCGTCACCGCGCCGCGCGCGACCTGCCGTCGAGCCACATCACCAAGACGATGTCGAGCGCCGCGAGCACCGACATGGTGAGGCCCATCCCGAGCGCCAGGGCGGTGTCCTCGTCGCCCTGGTTGAGGACGACGAACACCGCGATCGTGCCGGCGAACCACACGAGCGCCCGGGTGAGCCGCAGCGCGTAGGCGTGCCCCAGCCCGGGCAGCAGCAGGCTCAGCACCGTCGCGATCACCACCGCCCGCCGGTTGGTGGGCCGCGGCTGCATCCCGCCGGCGCTCACAGCGCCACCGGCTCCCCGGGGCGGGCCAGGCCGACGGGCCCCGCGAACTCGCCGCGGGCCTGCGCCAGCGCGTCCTGCGCGTCGCGCTCGGGATCGAGGTGGGTGAGCAGCAGCCGGCCCACCCCGGCGCGGGCGGCGATGCGTCCCGCCTCGGCCGCGGTCATGTGGGGCACTCCCTCGACCGGCGGGCCCGCGCCGAACGTCGCCTCGCACACCAGCACGTCGCACCCGGCCGCCAGCTCGGGCAGGGCGTCGCCGTACGCGCAGTCGGCGCTGAAGCAGATGGCGGCGCCGTCGCGCTCGAACCGCACGGCGTTCGTCGGCGGCAGGTGCGGCACCTCGCGGTGGCGCATCACCAGGCCGTCGCCCATGTCCACCTCCCCCGCCCCCGGGGCGAGCACCGACCAGGCGAACGCGGTGTCGAAGCCGCGTGCGCCGGAGAAGGCGATGAGCCGCTCACGCAGCCCCGGCGGACCGGTCACGGGCAGCGGCGGCGCCCCCGCCCCCGGGCCCCACACCAGGTACACCTCGAGGCCCATCAGGTCGACGCAGTGGTCGGGGTGGAGGTGCGTGACCACCAGATGGGTGAGCGCCTCGGGGGCGATCACCTCGCGCAGCCGGGTGAGCACGCCGGAGCCCATGTCCACCATCACCGAGGCCGCCCCGCCGCGCACGAGATAGCCGCTCTGGGCCTCGCCGGGCGCGGGGCACGCGCTGCCGACCCCGATGGGCAGGAGGGTCAGGCGGGGCCCGGGGATTCCTGGACCTGGTCCGGGCATCGGCGGCCCATGCTATACCGCCCCCCATGGCTCGCCCGGCCCCCCGCGCCCTGCTGGCGCTGCTCGTCGTCGCGGCGCTCGCGCTGGCCGCGGCGTGCGGCGGCTCGGACGACGGCGGCGAGGACATGACCCAGGGGCTGACCCCCACGGAGATCCTGTCGCGCAGCGCGGACGCGGCCGCCGAGGCCGGACCGTTCCGCATCTCGCTGGCGTTGCGGGGCACCCTGGACGTCACCCGGCCGGACGCCCTGCCCCAGGGGTTCGGGCAGCTGCTGAACGGGGCGATCGACATCAGCGGCGAGGGCCCCGTCGACCCGCCGGACGCGGCGTCCATCGACGCCAGCGCCAAGGTCTCCGGGATCGGCCTCCAGGTGAACCTGACCCGTGTCGGCGACAACGTGTACGTGGGGGTGCTGGGCCAGGACTTCCAGCTCGATCTGCCGCCGCAGCAGGTGGCGCTGCTGGACTTCGGCGACCTCTACCCCACCCTGGTGGGGTGGACGACCGATCCGGCGGACGCCGGGCGCGAGGAGATCGACGGCGACCAGACCGTGAAGATCACCGGCACCCTCGACCCGGCGAAGGCGCTCGCCGACCTGGGCCCCGCGCTCGGCGCCTCCGGCGACGTGACCCCCGCCGAGGCGCGCCGCGCGCTGCAGGAGGGCACGGCGGAGTTCTGGGTCGGCACCGGCGACCTGTTGCCGCGGCGGGTGCACGTGGTGCTGCGCGGCGACGGCCGGGGCGTCGTGGACGGCGTCGGCGCCATCGACCTGGACCTCACGGCCGACTTCACCGACTGGGGCGAGCGGGTCGACATTCCCGAGCCGCAGGACGCCCGCCCGCTCGACCCGGACGCCCTCGGAGGCCTGGTCGGCTGAGAGCCGCGGCGGCGCGGACCCGGCCGCGGCCCGTCACCCGGGGCGGACGATGGCCCGCAGCGGCAGGACCGTCCACCCGACGGCCGCGAGCAGCAGGACCACGAACCAGACGGCGTCGATGCCGCCGCCGAACGTGGCCGCCAGCGCCGCGATCGCGACCGAGCCCAGGCAGCGCGCCGCGCTCGCCCGGTCGCCGCCGCCCGCCGCGAGCCCGGCGGACACCGCGAACCACGCGCCCAGGCCGCCCGCCGCGAGCCACCGGTAGAAGGCATCCGGGTGCTCGTGGACGCCGAGCAGCAGCTCGCCCAGGGCGGCCGCGAGGGCGACGACGCCGGCCGTCATCGCCAGGTGCATCGGCATCAGGGTGCGCAGGCGGAACGCCGGCTCCCCGCCGGCGCCGAAGCCGTGGCGGAACGCCAGCCACCACAGGCCCACGAGGATCGCGAACGACCCCACCCCCGCCACGGGGAGTCCCCGCGCCCACTCCGCATCCGTCGCCCCGCGGATGATCTGGGCGACCCCCTCGCCGAGCACGATGATCACGAAGGTGCCGAGGCGGTCGCCCAGGTGCTCGTGCCGGGCCGTCACCGGCACCAGCGGCGCCAGCTGCCCGCGCCCCCGCGCCCGGCGCCGCATGCGCGCGTTGAGGCGCTCCAGCAGCGCCCGCCCGGCGTCGTCGTCCTCGGCGGCGCGCGCGGCCGCGAACACCAGCTCCAGGGCGAGCGCGGCCGCCCAGATCCAGTACTTGGCCGGCGCGTCGACCCACAGCGACACGATCCAGGGGAGGGTGAGCCCGCCCAGCTGCACGCCGGGCCACGACGTGAGCAGCCGCCCCGTGTGCATCGCGGCACGCGCCGCGATGACCCGGCACACCACGAAGCCGACCGCGAACGCGTTGGCGCGCTCGTCGAGGTTCCCGAGGGCCGCCGCCATCAGCCCGATCACGCCCGCCGCGATCATCAGCACGGCGATCCGGGTGCCCTCGTCCGCCAGGTCGGCGTAGACCACGAACGAGATCCAGATCGACCAGATCGCGGTGAACACCACCAGGAACACGCCGACGCCGCCCCAATCCGTGTGCTCGTGGAGGCGCTCGGCGATCACCGCGGTGCAGACCACGACCACCAGGTCGAAGAACAACTCCAGCCAGCCGACGAGGTCCGCGCCCGGCGCGCGGGCGACGCCGCCGCCGCGGTCGTCGCCCACGTCGCTCAGTCCCCTTCCATCCCGCGCAGCTCGGCGACGTTGCGCACGTCGAAGTCGTCGGAGCCGTCCGGCTCCGCGAGGAACGCCTCCACGATCTCGCGCCCCATGGGCGGGCTCGTGGCGCGCAGCGACAGCGCCAGGACGTTGGCGTGGTTGTACCTGCGCGCCATCCGCGCCGTCTCCGCGTCGCCGCACAGCGCCGCGCGAACGCCGGGCACCTTGTTCGCGGCGATCGAGGCGCCCGTCCCCGACCAGCAGCACACGATGCCGCGGTCGGCGCGCCCGTCCGCCACGGCGCGGGCGGTCGCGGCGCTCGCCGCGACCCACTCCTCCTCGCCGCCGGCGAGCGGGCCGAACAGCTCCACCTCGTGGCCCGCGGAGCGCAGCGCCTCGGCGAGCTCGTCGGTCAGGACGGTCGCCTCGTCCGAACCAAGGGCGATCCTCATCAGGCCTCCT
Organism: Miltoncostaeaceae bacterium; assembly: GCA_035698305.1. GTDB lineage: Bacteria > Actinomycetota > Thermoleophilia > Miltoncostaeales > Miltoncostaeaceae > Miltoncostaea. Next base: position 6,550 of record DASSBX010000072.1, read on the forward strand.
TCCCGCGCCGACGCTAGTCTCGCAGGGGATGATCATCCGCGGAGGCACCTTCGGCCCGGTGGCCACCAACACCTACGTCGTCGCCGACGACCGGGGCGGCAGCGCGTGGGTCGTCGACCCGGCGATGGGCTCCGAGGCGTGGGTCGCCCAGACCCTCGAGCGCCTGGAGGCGACGCCCGTCGCGGTGCTCGACACGCACGGCCACTGGGACCACGTCGTCGAGAACCACGTGTGGGCCGCCCGCGGCCTGCCGGTGTGGGTGGGCGAGGGCGACGAGGAGTGGGTGGCGGCCCCGGCGCCGTTCAACCCGGCGCTGTTCGGCAACCCGCCGCCGACGCCCGGCGTCACGCCCCACCGGATCCTCCGCGACGGCGAGGTCCTCGAGCTCGGCGCCCTGCGCTTCCGCCTGCTGGCCACGCCCGGCCACTCGCCCGGCTGCATGGTCGCCCTGGAGGAGACCGAGGGCGACGCGCTGGTGGGCGACCTGATCTTCGGACAGGGCATCGGCCGCACGGACTTCCCGCGCAGCGAACCCGCGGCGATGCTGCGCAGCCTGGAGCGCCTGTTCGCCGAGGTCCCGGGCGGCACCCGCATCCACCCGGGGCACGGCCCCTGGGGGATGACGCTCGCCGAGGCGGAGCCCTACGCGAGGATGTTCATGTGAGCGCGCCCGGACGAGACGAGATCATCCGCGTCCTGCGGGACGTGCACGACCCCGAGCTGCAGCGCAGCATCGTCGACCTGGGGATGGTCGGCGACGTCGACGTCCGCGACGGTCGGGTGCTGGTCGCGATCCGCCTCACCATCGCCGGCTGCCCGCTGAAGGCCGAGATCCAGCGGCGCGTGACCGACGCGCTGTCCCCGCTGCCGGGGATCGAGACGATCCAGGTGACGATGGACGCGATGACCGACGAGGAGCGCAAGCGCCTGCGCCAGGGGCTCATCACCGGCGAGGAGCGCCCCTCCCCCTTCCAGCCGGGCAGCCGCACCACCGTGATCGGCGTGGCATCCGGGAAGGGCGGCGTGGGCAAATCGAGCATCACCGCCAACCTGGCGCTGTCGCTCGCCCGGGGAGGGGCCACCGTCGGCCTGCTGGACGCCGACGTCTACGGTTACTCCATCCCGCGCATGATGGGCGTCACGAGGCCCGCGGTGGCGGTCGACGACCTGATGATGCCCGTCGAGTCGCACGGCGTCCGGATGATGTCGATCGGGTTCCTCACCGAGGAGGACTCGCCGGTCATCTGGCGCGGTCCCATGCTGCACAAGGCGCTCACCAGCTTCATCACCGAGGTGTGGTGGGACGACCCCGACTACCTCCTGGTCGACCTGCCGCCCGGCACCGGCGACGTGGCCCTGTCCCTGTCGGGGCTGCTGCCGACCGCGTCGTTCGTGATCGTCACCACCCCTCAGCAGGCCGCCCAGCGGGTCGCCCGCCGGGCGGCGGCGATGGCGGCGCGGGTGAACCTGCCGGTCGCGGGCGTCATCGAGCACATGAGCTGGTTCGAGGCGCCGGACACCGGCACCCGCTACGAGGTGTTCTCCGGTGGTGGCGGGGAGCTGCTGGCCGCCGAGCTCGACGTGCCGCTGCTGGGCCGGATCCCGCTGGAGCCGGCCGTCGCCCAGGCGGGCGACGCGGGCCTGCCGGTGGTGGCGTCCGCCCCGGACAGCCCCGCCGCCCGCGCCCTGCAGGGCGCCGCCGAGCGGCTCGTGACAGTGGTACCGCGTCCCGCGCTCGCCACTTCCTGATGCGGGCCCGGTGGTAGCATCGGCCTTCCGCGGCCTCCTGCCGGACCACCCGGCGGCGCCGCCGCCCACGACGCCCGAGGAACGCTGAATGGCTTACATCATCACTGAGCCCTGCATCGGCACGAAGGACACCTCCTGCGCCGACGTCTGCCCCGTCGACTGCATCCACCCCGCCGCCGGCGAGGAGGGTCACGACGAGGCGACCATGCTCTACGTCGACCCCAGCGAGTGCATCGACTGCGACGCGTGCGTCGAGGCCTGCCCGGTGGACGCGACGATGGCGGAGGACGACGCGCCGGACAAGTGGGAGATCTTCAAGGAGATCAACCGCGTGTACTTCGAGGACGGCCCGGCGGCCGGCGAGAAGATGGTCGCCGACTACCTCTCCAGCAAGGCGTAACCGGCTCGTCGCCCGCCTCGCGGCGGCGGGGGCGCCGGCGGCGACGCCGGGCCCCGCCGCCGCGACGGTCCGTTCGCGACGCGGATCACGCGGGCTCGCCCTCCCCCAGGCCGGGGCGGATGATCGGCGATGCGTGGTGCACCGTCAGGCGCCACCCGGTGGCGTCCAGGACGAAGACGTTGGTGGCGGCGACCTCGGCGACGGCGCTGGCGCCCTCGCCGGTCGAGGAGGTGATCCGCTCCACGCAGCTCACCCAGGCCACCGGGTCCTGCACCGTCACGTGGACGTCGGCGATCTCGAACTCGATGTAGCCGGTGTGGGACATGATCGCCTCCCAGGCGCCGCCCACCTCCTCCCATCCCCGCTGCACCGGCCCGCCGGGGTGCACGCACACCACGTCGTCGCCGCCGGCCCACACGCTCGCCATCGCCTCCATGTCCAGGGCCTCGAGGGCGTCGTAGAAGCGGCGGTTCGCGGCCCGCACCTGGGCGGCGATGGCGTCGTTCTGGCTCAATTCATCCTCCACCGGAGGTCGCGGATCGCGCGGACCTGCTCCTCCACCGCCGCCGCGGCGGGGTGGTCGGGGCGGGCCGTGAGGAACGCCGCGGCCGTTGCCTCGGCCTCCTCGTAGCGGCCCGTCCCGCTGAGCAGGGAGATCGAGGCGCGCACCAGCTCGGCGTCGTCGGGCTCCACGATGAGGCCGACCTCCACCGTCCAGAGCGCCTGGTCGAGGCGCCGGCGGCGCATGTAGCCGGCACGCAGGTTGCGCAGCGTCCGCGCGAGGATCTCGCGCGGCCCCACAGGGTCCAGGAACTCCGGCCGGAACGGCACCCCGGCGGTGCGCTCCACCAGCCGGGCGCATTCCGCCAGGTCGAGGCGGACCCACCCGTTGAACGGGTCGATCACCGCGGCGTCGGGACCGCTGCGGTCGGCCACCACGAAGTGGCCGGGCAGCCCGACGCCCACCAGCGGCGCGCCCACGCGGCCGGCGACGGCCAGCGCGAGGGTGGCGAGCGCGATCGGCAGGCCGCGGCGGCGCTCCAGCACGTGGTGCAGGAACGAGTTGCGCGGGTCGTCGTAGTCGTCGGTCTCGCCGCGGAAGCCGTGCGCGCGCAGCGCCGGCACGACGCCGTCGTCGCGGGCGGCGGTCGCGAGGCCCTCCACGGTGGCGAGCGCCGTCTCCAGGTCGATCCCCGGCTCGGCCTCGCACGCGATCATCAGGTTGGCCTCGGCCAGGTCGATCGCCGGGGCGTCGAGCAGCTCGGCCAGCCGCTTGCGGCTCGCGACGCTCACCGCGCCCGCCCCAGCAGCGTCGCGTCGTTCTCGATCACGGCCGCCCGGGTGAGGGCCTGCACCACCTTGCGCGTCGCCGGGTCGTCCCCCGCCTGCCGCTGCAGCGCGGCCGCCGCGCGCGCCGCGGCGGCGCCGGGCAGCCCGTCGGCGTGCCGCGCGGCCTGCGCCAGCAGCGGCCCGGCGACCGGGTCGCCGCGCACCAGCGCCATCTCGCACTGGGCGAGGGCGGCGGCCAGCCGGAGCCCGTCGGCGGCGGCGTTCACGGCACCCACCGTCGCAGGTTCCCGCCCATCACCATCGCCAGGTCGTCGTCCCCCCACCCGGCGACGTCGGCCGCCCGCCGCACGAGCAGCAGGGCGGTGCCGTGGTCGCCGTACGGCCGGTCCGAGCCGAACACGAGCCGCGCGGGGGGCAGCGTCACCAGGTCGGCGAGCGCCGCGAGCGACGTGTCGAGCATCACGTTGGGCCAGCCGCCCAACCGGGCGGCGATCGCCCGCGCGTCGCCGCGGCCACCGTGGGCCAGCACCAGCCGCGCCTCGGGCACCGCCTGCACGAGCGCCCCGATACCCGCCGCGAGCGGTCGCGCACCGAAGCCGGCGTGCAGCGTGATCGGCCAGCCGCGCAGCGACGCCTCGCGCACCACCGCCACGGCCTCGTCCGACTCGGGCCGGAAGCGCTGCGCCACCGGGTGCAGCTTCAGGCCCCGCGCCCCGGCGGCCGCGGCCCGCGCGATCGCGTCGAGGGCCCCCGGCCGGCGCGGGTCGACGCGGCAGAACGGGATCACCCGCCCCGGCGCCGCCCCGGCGGCCGCGAGCACCGCCGCGTTGGCCGCCGCGAACTGCCCGTCGGGGCCGGGCTCGTTGGCGGGGAAGCACACGGCCGCCCCGATCCCCCAGCGCTCCAGGTCGGCCAGCAGGTCCGCGACGTCCAGGTGGTGGCCGTCGGCGTCGCGCCCCAGGTGCACGTGCGCGTCGATCGCGTCCCCGCGCGGCAGCGACGCGACCTGCCCCGCCACCTCCTCCTCCAGCGCCCGCAGCGCGTCCAGGTCGGCGCCGGCGGCGGCGAGGGCATCGCCGTCCTCGCCGAAGAGCCGCACGGCCACTACAGCCCCTCGAACGCCGCGATCGCGTCCCGCATCGGGGAGGGCATCCGCGTCGGCCGTGGGGCCTCGTAGTCGCCGACCCCCACGATCGTGAGCTCGGCGTCGGCCAGGTGGCCCGGCGCCCCGCCGCCCACGCGCTCCAGCCGCACCGCGTACTCGTGGCTGGACGCGCCGAGCCGGGTCACGCGCACGAACGCCTCCACCTCGTCGTCGAAGCGCGCCGACGCCCGGTAGTCGACCTCGAGGCGGCGGACCACGAACAGGTGCCCGCCGGGGCCCAGGGGCGGCACCCCCAGGTGGCGCCGGTAGGCCAGCAGGGCGCGGTCGACGTGGTGGACGTACCGGCCGTAGTAGACGACGGCGCCGAGGTCGGTCTCGGCGACGTCCACCCGCGACACGGCGCTGAAGCGGAACGGCGGGACGCGGTCGGTGGGGCCCGAGTGGGCGTCCGGGGTGCGGGCGCTCACGCGCGCCGCCCGATCAGCAGGTGGTGCCAGCCGTCCTCGATGGCGACCACGCGCTCGAGCGGCGCGCCCGCCGCGGCCATCCATCTCCGGTGGTCACCCTCGGTCCACGCGTCGCCGCCCGGCGTCGACACGAGCATCATCACCCCGAACCCCGGGCCCTGGGCGCTCCTGTCGCCCAGCACCTCGCCGATCGCCAGCAGCCCGCCGGGCCGCAGCGCGGCGGCGGCGCGGGCGACGAGGGCGGCGGCCCCCTCGCGGTCGAGCAGGTGGAGGACGTTGCCCAGGTGGACCGCGTCCCACGGCCCCTCGGGGAGCGCGTCGGTGGCGTCGCCCGGGACCGCGGCGACGCCCGCCGCCCGCAGGTCGGCGGCGCCGATCTCGAGCGTCCCGGGCAGGTCGAGCACCGTGACGTCCCATCCGTCGCCCGCGAAGGCGCGCGCGTGCACGCCCGGCGCGCCGCCGACGTCCAGCAGGCGGCCGCCCGGCGGCGCGGGGCCGACGGCGGCCAGGACCTCGGGGATGCGGGGGGCGGTGACGTCGCGCAGCGCGCGCATGAACCGCTCGCGGGTGGCGCGGTCGCCGGCCGACACGTCGTCGGGCGGCGCGCCGCTGCGGAGCGTGTCCGCGAGGGCGAGATGGCTGCGCATGGCGCGCGCCTCGAGGAACAGGGCACCCGCCGGGTCCGGGCCGTCCGCGGCGGGCGCGAGCAGCGCGTCGCCCCGCTGTGTGGTGCGCAGCCGCCCGTCGCCGGCGTCCTCGAGCAGGCCCCGGTCCTCGAGCGCGACGGCGACGACGCCGGCGGCGCGGGGGTCGAGGCCGGCGGCGCGCGCGGCGTCGCCCGGCGTGGCCCCGTCCCGGAACCCGGCGAGCAGCCCCGTGTCGAGGGCCGCCAGGACGGTCAGCGTCTCCCTCCAATCGACGGTGCGGCTGGCGGGAGGCATCGGGGAAGGCTACCCGCCGCCCTCCGGCTCGCGCCGCCGGAACCAGCGCCGCCGCCTCGGCGGGTCGTCGCCGGCCTCCTGCGGGCCCTCGGCGGCGGGGGCCGGATCGGGCGGAGGCGGGGCCTCCGTGGGAGGGGTCGGCGCCGGGGGCGGCGGCGGGGGAGGTGGGCCGGCCACGGGTGGCGCAGGCGGAGGTGGTGGTGGCGGCGGCGGGGGTGGGGGCGGCGGGGCGGCCACCGGCTGAGGGTCCGGATCGGGCGTCCGCTCCGGCTCCGGCTCCGCGACGGGCTCGGGCGGCGGCGGCACCGCCTTGCGGGAGAACGTCGCGTAGACGTCGTCCTCCTCCGGCTCCGGCGCGGGCGGGGGCGGCGGCGGGGGCTCGACGGAGCGCGGCGGTGGCGCGGCGGCGGGCGGCTCGGGCTCGGGTCCGGCGACCGGCGGCTCCGGCTCGGGCTCCGGCTCGGCCTCCGGCTCGGGTTCGGGCTCGGGCTCCGGCTCGGGCTCCGGCTCCGCGAGCGGCGGCGGCTCGGGCGCAGCCTCCGCGTCCGCCTCGGGCTCGGGCCGGGGAGGGGGCGGGGGCTCGTCGAGCACGATCGCCGCCCCGAAGACCGTCGCCGCCGGCGCGGGCGTCCACAGGATGCGCAGCTCCGTCACGCCCATCGTCACGACGTCGCCCTGCGCCAGCGGCGCGGCGCGGTCGAGGCGCCGTCCGTTGACCGCGGTGCCGCCGGTCGAGCCGAGGTCCTCGATCATCAGCATCCCGGCGTCGACCCAGGCGCGGGCGTGCCGGCGGGAGACACGCGGGTCGGTCAGCACCACGTCCGCGGACGGATCGCGCCCGATCCGGGTCTCCCCGTCGCGCAGCGCGAAGCGGGCGCCCTCGTCGCGGCCGGCCACCACCTCGAACACCTCGTCCGTCATCCCGAACCCTCCCGGGCGCAACTCTCCATCTCCGGACGCGACCGCGACAAGTGCGCGGATGGACGGAGCGCTGCCCGATCGTCTGCCCCAAGGGGCGGGGATCGGCGTGGACACGGCCGCGGCGGCGCGCCTACGATCGGCCATCGGAACGCCCCAACGGGCCGCGCGCGGGCGCGGAGGAGGCGGCGGTGGGCGCCCACGGACGCGAGCACGAGCACGTCGAGCGAGGGGACCGCGACGACCGCGCCATCGAGCCCCCCGAGCCCGACCCCGTCGAGCGCGTGGCGTCGGGGATCGGCAACCGCGCGGTCGCCGAGCTCGCCCGCCACGGCGAGGGGATCCTCCCCGACGGCCGCGCCCACCCGGACGTGGAGCGCGCCATCGCGGCGCGGCGCGGCGGCGGCCGGGCGCTCGACCCGGGCGTGCGCGAGCGGATGGAGCCCGGCCTGGACGACGACCTCGGCGACGTCCGCGTGCACGACGGGCCCGACGCCGACGCGCTGGCCCGCTCCGTGCAGGCGCGCGCCTTCGCGGTCGGGAGCGACCTCTTCTTCGCCGACGGCGAGCACCGCCCCGGGACCGCCGCAGGCGACCGGCTGATCGCCCACGAGCTGACCCACGTCGTGCAGCAGCGGGGCGCACCGGCGGACGGGCCGCTCACGGTGTCGCAGCCCGGTGACGCGTCGGAGCGCGAGGCCGACCGGGCCGCGGATGAGCTCGCCGGCTGACCCGCCTCTGGCGCGGATCGCGGCGCGGGTGCGCGCCGCCGTCGAGTCGGTCGCCGCCTCCGACCCCAACCCCACCGACCCGTTCCGCGGCCTCTACGTCACCGACGAGCTGGCCCTGGCGATCGCCCGGTCGGAGCCCGCCATGGACCCCGACGCCCGCCTTGCGCTGGCGGTCGAGCGGCTGGGGCTCGACGCCGTGGATACCGCGGTGCTGGCCGTCTGCGCAGCGCCCGAGCTGAACCCGGTCTACGGCCGGCTCTACGCCTACCTCCACGACGACGTCACCCGCAAGCTCCCCAGCCCCGGGCTGGTCGCCCGCCTGGTCGCCGGCGACGGCGTCGCCCCCGGCGAGGTGCTCGCCCGCTTCGCCCGCGACGCGCCGCTGCGCCGCCTGGGCGCGCTGCGGCTCATCGACGAGCGCGGGCAGACGCCGATCGCCGACCGGGCGGTGAAGGTCGCCGACCCGGTGGCGGCGCTGCTCCTTGGCGCCGACCTCGACGAGCATCACCACGACGGGCGCCTGCGGCGCGAGCCGGTGCCCGCGACCGGCCACGGGCGCGACGAGGCCCTGCGCGGCCTGCGGGCGCTCGCGGCGTGTGACACCCGCCTGCCGCTGCTCGTCGTCGGCCCGGACGCCGCGGGCCTGCTGGCCGCCGCCCTCGACGCGCCGCTGCTGATCGTCGACGCGGCCGACGCCGGGGACGCCGCCCTGATGCGCGACGCCCGCCTGGTCGCCGCCCTGGAGGGACGGCGCCGCTGCTTCGACGGCCTGGA
>DASSBX010000073.1:0-2170 GCA_035698305.1 Miltoncostaeaceae bacterium
ATCTGACGATCCGACCCTGCTTCCCGTCTGGGTTCTCTCCCGCACCGACGGAAAGCGGCCCACCAACCAGTCGTTCCACGCGCGAGAGTCCTGCGGCACCTTGCAGCAGGCGGTTCGCAACGCCGAGGCCAATGACCAGAGCCGCGTTGTTGAGCAGATGACTATGCGAGACGCCGTCGCGCTTCCCGCGACGCAGGACTGGGGCACCGATTACGGCAGCCTCCAGCCGTGCACCTCGTGCTGGCCCATGCCGTTCAAGGGGATTGCGGGTCAGGGCAAGACGCCGCAGCAGGTGCTCGACGCCGCCCGGATGTACCTCGCCTCGACCGGGTAGGCGCCCCGGCTGAGGAGTCCGGCGCCTCATCGGCGGTGAAGATGCCACCGTTGGAGACTCATCGGGACTTCCCGGCGAGGTCGTCGGCGAACCGCAACAACCCGGGGTCGGCGAGACCCTCCGCCACCTGCGCCCGGATCCGGTTCGCGTACATCGCGCGGTCCTCGTCCCGGTACCGCGCCCGCACGGACCGCGTCTGCCAGCCGTCCGGCAGCGCCGCCCAGTCGACCTCGACGTCCGGCAGCGCGTCAGCGGGCCGGATCGGCGCGGGCCGCTCCACCTACCCCGCCTCCCGTAGATGCGCCCGCCGCCGCTGCGCCGCCGGCGACTCCGACAGTGGCGACGGACCGCGGCGGGTGAGGTCCGCCTTCAAGTGCGGCAGGCGCGGCCCGATCCGGCCATCGCCCGCCGGGGTCAACGCCCGCTTCGCGTCGAGGAGGGCCGACTCAGCGTCCTGGAGGCTCCGCAGCATCGGGTGGGCGGTCGTCTGGCGCTTGCTCCCCTTCGACAACGCCGGCCTGCTCAAGCGCTCCCACCTGTCGCGCAAGAGCCAGACGCGGGCGCTGCGGTCGGCGACGCAGGCGATCGTCTCCGCCTCCAGTTCGGGGTCGCCGCCGGCGCGCTCCACGATGGCGCGGCCAAGCGCCGTCGCCCGCTCGTAGTCCGCTTCGTAGCTCACGTTGGGTTCACGAATGTTGCCCGGGAGGTCCGCCCCTCCTCTTGCCTTTTGGCGATACCGATTTGGGGTCGGTCCAGTCGATGCCGAGTTCCTCGGCGACGATCACGAGCGCGTCGTGCTCCGTGGAGGTCCGGCCGCTTTCGAGCGCCCGCCTGATCGTTTCCCGTGCGAACGGGGAAACGACGTCTTCATCGCGCCGTTGACGCCAACGTTCGAGGAGGTCTTCGATGAAGTTGCTGAGGCGGTTGTCGGGCACGTGGTCCTCGGGCACCGTCGTGTTCCTTCCCCTGTGATGTGGCGATCCGCCAGGATAAGCAAGGTCACAGGTCTGTCCGTCCCTTGCTGTCGAGTCGGGACGCGCTCTCCGATGAGCCGCGGGACACTCCGCAGCACACGTCAGGCTGACCTCATGGGGAAAACGCGCACCGCTCTGTCTGTCCAAGATCAGGTGCCGGGTCTTGTGAGCGATGGGCGCGGTTCACGAGAGGGGTCTGCCCCCCCTGCCCCCGGGGGTGGGTGGGGGCAGGGGGGTGAGTGCCGCCACGTCCCGCACGGTGGACGCGGCGGCACTCGGTCGGCGGATGACCAGGCGCCGACCAGCTTGGCGGATCACGAGGCGCGCCCCGGCCACGGGCCGTAGCAGTCGGGGTTGGCGAGCACCTCCGGGTGGTCCGCGACGATGTAGCCGCCTTCCAGCCGTCGCCGACCGTCGGCGCCGATGTGCTCCCGGATGCACGTCATCGCGGCACGCCGCCCTGCGCCCGACCGCGACCGCGCAGGATCGGCCGCGGCCGGGCGTCTGGGCGGTGGCGGCGCGACGCCGAGCACGTCCGCCACCTCGTCGGCGTCGAGGAACCTGGAGGCGTGGAGCCGGTCGGCGAGCCGTTCCATGTCGCTCCAGCGACGGCGCAGGATCTCCCATGCCCGGTCCTGGGCCTCGCCGCGGGCTTGGCGGGCGGCCTCGTCGTCGCCGGGCAGTTCACGGTGGACGCGCTCGAGGTCGCTGCCGGCGCCGTCCAACTCGCGCACGTAGCCGCCGTCCGTCCCGCGGGCCTGGAGGCGCATCCGCCCCGCCTCCAGCCCTGCGTAGGCGACGATCGCCGCGTCCATCGGGGTGAGGGTCGTGCCTTCGGCGAGCTTGGCGACGCCCCCGCCGG
>DASSBX010000074.1:0-3746 GCA_035698305.1 Miltoncostaeaceae bacterium
CCCGGCCGGGGGCCCGGCAAGGGCAAGGCGACGGGCCCGGACAAGCCGAAGAAGGACAAGGGGTGACCCGGCGGGTGGCGGTGCTGATGGGCGGGCGCAGCAGCGAGCACGAGGTGTCGCTGGCGTCGGCCGAGGCGGTGATCGCGGCCCTCGACCCGGCGCGCGACGAGGTGATCCCGGTGCTCATCTCCCCCGATGGGGTCTGGAGCGTCGACGGGGAGCCCGTCGCGATGGTGGCGGGAAGCGACGGCGTCGGGTGCCTCACGTCGCTGGCCGGCGGGGCGGCGCGGGCGGTGGACGTGGCGTTCCCGGTGCTGCACGGCCCCCACGGCGAGGACGGCACCATCCAGGGGGCCCTGGAGACCGCGGGGGTGGCGTACGTGGGCGCCGGCGTGGCGTGCTCGGCGGTCGCGATGGACAAGGCGCTGTTCAAGGTGTTCCTCGCCCAGGCCGGGATCCCGACGCCCGAGCACGCGGTGGTGACCGCCGGCGAGTGGGCGCGCGACCCCGCCGCGGTGCACGCGCGGGTGGCGCAGGCCGTCGGCTACCCCGCGTTCTGCAAGCCGGCCCGCCTCGGGTCGAGCGTCGGCATCAGCCCCGTCCCCGACGCGGACGCCCTCGACGGGGCGCTGGCCCTGGCCTTCCACCACGACAGCAAGGCGCTGGTGGAGCGGAGCATCCGGGGGCGCGAGGTCGAGGTGGGGGTGCTGGACGGCGACGTGCCGCTCGCGTCCCCCGTCGGCGAGATCACCTACGACGGCGAGTGGTACGACTACGAGACGAAGTACGTGCCGGGCCGGTCGTGGCTGCAGGTGCCGGCCGACATCCCGGAGCAGGCGGCCGACACGGCGCGCGACCTGGCGCGGCGGGCGTTCGCGGCGGTCGACTGCCACGGCTTGGCGCGGGTCGACTTCTTCCTGGAGGAGGACGGCACGGTGCTGCTCTCCGAGCTCAACACGATGCCGGGCTTCACCCCGACGAGCGTCTACGCGCGGCTGATGGAGGCCGCGGGCGTTCCGTACCCCGAGCTCGTCGCCCGGCTCATCGACCTCGGCGTCGCCCGGGCCGACGAGGCGCGCCGCTACCGCTGCTGACCCGGGTCCGGCGGATCGGCGTCGTCGCCGACACCCACGTCGGCGAGTTCCTCGACGCGCTGCCGGCGTCGGTGCTGGAGGCGCTCGAGGGCTGCGACCTGATCCTCCACGCCGGCGACCTCAGCGTCCCGTCGGTGCTGGACGACCTGGAGCAGGTGGCGCCGGTGGTGGCGGTTCGCGGCGACCACGACCGGCTGGGTGGACTGCTGCTTCCCAGGGCGACGGTCGTCGTGGCGGGCGGCCACCGGATCGGGCTGACCCACGGGGACCGCTTCGGGCCGATCGACGCCTCGGTGGTCACGGCGTCGGTCGCCGCCCGGCGCAACCTGCGCTACCGCGCCGGCCTGGGGCGCGCGCTGCGCCGCCGGTTCGGCCCGGTCGACGCGATCGTCCACGGCCACTGGCACGAGCCGGTGGTGGCGCGGGCGGGGGGCGTGCTGCTGTTCTCGCCCGGGGCGGTGTGCCCGTGGGGGAGCATGGAGGGCGGCCGGGACCCGCGGCCGGGGCCGAAGGGGGTGGCCGACCGGGCGGTGCGGCGCTTCCGCAGCCAGCTCGGCGCCGATGCGATGCGGCCCGGCGTGGGCGTGCTGGAGGTGGGATCGGGGGGCATCCGGCCCACCACGATCCCCCTGCCTCCCCGCTAGGTTCCCGGCGATGACGGACGACGGCTACGGCCGCGCGATCACGACGATCCGGGCCGGGCTCTCCCTCGGCGCCGCCGCGGCGATCCTGCTGGCGATCTCACCGCGCTTCGACGTGGTCACCGGGCCGGCCGCCGAGCCGCCGGGCTCGGAGTTCACCGCGGGCATCGGCACGTCGGTGGGCGTGGGCGCGGCGATCGGGGCGATCGTGATCATGGCGGCGGTCGCGCAACGGGTGCTGTGGCAGCACCTGCTGGGGATCGTGGTCGCGACGGGGGTGTCGCTGCTGTCGGCGCTGCTGGTCATCTCCGCCCGCACCGCCGATGAGTTCGCCGACGACGCCGACGTGACGCTGCAGGCTGGCGGGGTGCTGCTGATCGGCGCGTTCTGGCTGGCGCTGGTCGGGGTGGTGGTGACGCTGGTGGGGATCCGCCAGGTCGCGCTCGCCGCCCCGCCGCCGGTGATCCCGGCCGACCGGCGGGGGGAGCTGGTGAAGGCGCGCACGTCGTCGATCGCGGCGGCGCTCGGCGCGGTGGGGGTCGTGCTGGTGATCACCGCGGGTGCGGCGGTCGCGTACGGCGTGCTGGCGCTGGGCGACATCCGCGCGTCGGAGGGGCGGCTCATGGGCCGCGGCTTCGCGTTGACGGGGGTCGTGCTGGGCGGGCTGATGCTGTCGCTGCTGGCGGCGGTCGGGGGGGTCGGCTCCCTGACGGCGTCGCCGGGCTGAGGCGGGGAGCGAGGAGGAGCGGATGCCGAGTTGGTGCGAGGTGGAGGCCGAGGTGCCGGCGCTGGCGGCGGCGGCGCGGGGGTTCCTGGAGGCGCGGACCCACCGGACCATGGCGACGATCCGTATGGACGGCGCGCCGCGCATCAGCGGCACCGAGCTGCGGTTCGACGCCGGGGAGCTGTGGTTCGGGAGCATGTACCGGTCGAACAAGGCGCTCGATCTGTTGCGCGACCCGCGCTTCGCCCTGCACAGCGGCAGCGAGGACCCGCCCGCCTGGAAGGGCGACGCGACGGTCTCCGGCACCGTCGAGGAGGCCGACGCCGCCCGGATCGCGGAGATCTACGACGAGGCGCCGCCCGGGCCGTCCCACCTCTTCCGGGCCGACGTCACCGAGATCACCGTGGTGACCCTGGCCGACTCCGGCGATCATTTGATCCTCGAGTCATGGGTCAATGGACGCGGCTACCGGAGGCGCACCCGCACCTGAGCGGGCGGCGCGACCCGGGCCGCGGGGCGCGGGCTTTCGCGGACCCGTGTTTGTAAGGGTTGCGTTTTCGCTGATGGACACCGGTGGATGGGCTGCTTCCATCCACTCTCCCGATGCTCCGAAGGCACCGTGCCCACCTCCGGACGGGGATCGCGCGCGTCGCGGTCGCCCTCTCGCCCCTCGCCCTGGCCGCGTTCCCCGCGGCCGGCGCGGGCGCCGACGCGCCCCTGCTCTACCTCATGAAGGAGCCGGCGGCCGCGGCGCACGACGCGCTGGGCGGGCCGACGCTGCGGCAGGCGCCCATGACACCGGACGGGCGCTGGCCGAGCGCCCGCGTGGTGGGGAAGGTGCGGGGCCGGGACCTGGCGGGGCGCTCACCGGCCCGCATCGCCGCGCTGCTGCGCGCCGGCTGGCACCAGCAGCACGTGGGCGGCCTGGTGGCGGTCGACGAGATCACGCCGAAGCAGTGGAGCGCCCGGTCCGCGTCCGCCCTCGCCCGCGCGATGGTCCGGCTGCGCGGCGACGCCGACCGGGTGATCTTCTACGCAGCGCCGTCGTTCGTGGAGCGGGTGGGCCGCGCCGACCCGCGGCGCGCGCTGCCGGCGCCGCTCTCCCGGCTGGTGGACGCGGTGAGCCGGGGGCGGGCGACGTACCTGCTGACGTACCGCGGGGACATGTCGCCGTTCCCGGCGCGCGAGATGGCGATGCACCCGACCCGCTGGGCGGCGCGCTGGCCGGCGGGACGGGGCGAGCTGCGGGTGATGCTCGGCCCGGACGCGGGCGCGGGGCAGCCGGAG
>DASSBX010000075.1:0-2311 GCA_035698305.1 Miltoncostaeaceae bacterium
CGTTCGTCGTGGCCGACCGGATCGGCCTCGGCGGCATCGTGTTCCTGATGGGCCGCTTCCTGGTGGTGGTGATCCACGAGCTGGCGCACGGGCTGGCGATGGCGTCGTTCGGCCGCCGGGTGCCGCGCGCGGGGATCAAGACGATCATCGGGATCCCGTTCGCGTTCGTCGACACCACCGAGGCGTGGTTCGAGCCGCGCCGGCGGCGCATCGCGATCAGCGCCGCCGGGCCGGCGAGCGACGTGGTGGTCGGCGGAGTGGCGGCGCTGGCCGCCCTGGCGCTCGACGCCGGCAACCTGCGCGACATCGTCTACCAGGTCGCCCTGGCGGCGTACGTCGGCGCGTTCTACAACCTCAACCCCATGCTCGACCGCGACGGCTATCACATGCTCGTCGACCACCTCGGCGAGCCCGGCCTGCGCAGGCGGGCCCGCGAGCGGCTGGCGCGGCGCCTGGCGGGGCGGCGGCCGACGGCCGGCGACACGTCGCGCGCGATCGCGATCTACGGCGTCGCGTCCCTCGTCTGGATGGTTCTGGCGGCCGGGTTCGTGATAATCCTCAGCCTCGTCTATTTCGACCGGCTCACGGCCATCGCACCGCCGGAGGTGGTGTGGGCGGTGCTCGGCGCCTTCTATCTCCTGCTGTTCGTCCCCGTGGGGTTCGTCCTCGGCCGCCCGCTGATGGCGCGGCGGCGCGCCGGGGGCGGTGAGGTGGCCGGTGCCGCTGGATAGCGTCGTCGCGGCCGACCTGCTGGCGCGGATCCTGACCGACGACGCCTTCCGCGCCGACTTCCGCCGCGACCCCGTCGCCACCTGCCGGCGCATCGGACTGGACGACGTCGCCGACGAGCTCGCCCGCGAGACGGCCCGGGCGTTCCAGACGCTCGAGGTGCGCGAGTCGCGCTCGAGCCTCGCCGGCGTCCTGCTGGCCGCGGCCGCGGAGGGCGTCGGGGTGGCCGAGCTGGTGCAGCACGTGCGCGCGGACGCGGGTGGAGCCGGGCTCGGCGCGGGTCCCTCGCCGGCGGCGAACGCCCTGTCGCGGGCGATGCAGACGATCCACCACGCCGGCGCGCCGCAGGCGGGCGGCGCACCGGGCGCCCCGTCCCAGGCGGCCGTGGGCCCGCCGGTGGAGGCCGCGGCCGTCGCGCCGCTGCCGGCCCCGGGGGCGCCGATCCCCGTCGACCCGCGGGCCGTGCCGGCGCTCGCCCCGCTGGCGGCCCGCTACGACATGGAGGTGGCGTCCGTCCCATCGGAGGGCGGCGTCAGCCGGGTCGTGATCAGCAGCGTCAACGGCGCCCCGGTGAGCCCGACCAACGTTGCCGCGCGCGACCTGGCCCAGGAGATGACTGCCCTCGACCCGGCGGCCCGGCCGCAGCGGGTCGGCACGCCGTGGCGCATCGCGGGCGAGGGGTTCGTGACCGAGGACGGGCTGGAGGACCGCATCGAGGTCGACCTGCCTCCGGGCATGAGCGCCGGCCGCGCGAGCGCCGTGTTCCGGGCGGTCGCCACGCAGGAGCCGTCGGCCGGGCGCGCCAGCGCGGTGTTCGGGGCGGTCGAGCGGGAGGCGCCCGCCGCCCCCGCGGTCCCCGCCGCACCGGCGGCGCCCGCGGACCCCGCCGCGCCGGCGGCGCCCGCCGCGCTCGCCGACGCGGTCGCGCCCGCCGCGCCCGCCCCCGGCGCGCCGGTCCAGATCGTCGACCCCTCGCTCATGACCAACACCAACGCGGGCGGCAAGCTCCACGGCTCCGAGTTCGGCATGCCCGACGCCGAGGGCGCGCCGGGCCCGGACGGCAACCGCCACGCCGCGTACGACTTCTTCGCCAGGGAGAACGCCCCGATCCGTTCCCCCATCGCGGGCGAGGTCGTCGAGGTGCGGGCGTCGCGCGGGACGTCGGGGCAGATCTTCGGGGGCACGGTCAAGGTCCGCGGCGGCGACGGCAAGGTGTGGGTGTTCCGCCACGTGACCCCCGGCGCGGTCAGCGTGGGCCAGCGGGTGCAGGCGGGCGCGGAGATCGCGAAGGTCAGCCCCTGGACCGACGGGCCCGAGCACGCCCACATCGAGCTCTGGAAGACGCTCGGCGGCGGCTACAACGTCGCGAACATGGAGGACCCCCTCCCGCACCTGAAGGCCATGTACTCGGGTGCGCCTGCCCCCGCCCCCGCCGCTGCGGCGGACGCGGCGGCCGCGCCGTCGCCGGCGGCGCCCCTGGCGCCCGCCGCGGCACCGGCCGGCGGGGCGAGCGCGCTCGACCCGGGGCGCGTCGTCGCGATCCCGGCGGTGCGCGACGAGCTCTCCTCCCCCGACCTCGACC
>DASSBX010000076.1:0-2825 GCA_035698305.1 Miltoncostaeaceae bacterium
TCGCCCTCGGCGGCCACCAGCTGCTCGTGCAGGGCGTCGTACGCTCGTTCACCCTCGCGCCGCCCCTCGCCGACCCCGACATCGGCGTGCTGGTCACCGGCGTGCTCGCCCACGCCGACGACATCCTGCTGATGGTCGTCCAGATCGGGGCCCCCATCATCGCGGCCCTGCTGGTGACCGACGTCACCCTGGGCGTCATCTCGCGGTCGGTGCCGCAGATGAACGTCTTCATGGTCGGCATGCCGCTCAAGATCATCATCGCGCTCGGCGGCAGCGCCATCCTGGTGCCCGCCTTCATCGGGCTCACCAACTCGCTGACGGGCCGCATGTTCACGGACATGTCGAACCTGATGCGGGCCGTCGGCGCCGGCTAGCCCCTCCCCGCGCGCCCCTGCGGGCCCGTCGACCGGGAGGCTCTTCGGTTAGCCTTACGCGCGAACTTCGCTGACCCGTGCCCCGGAGGTCCTTCCTTGCGCGCCCCCAAGCTCGCCGCCGCCCTGGCGGTCATCCCCCTGATCTTCGCCGTCGCGGCCTGCGGCGACGACGGATCGGACGTGCGCCAGGTCGGGACCGCGGGCGGGTCGGCGTCGGGCTCCGGCTCCGGGTCGGGGTCGGCGTCCGGATCGGCCTCCGGCTCGGGCTCGGGATCCGGCTCCGGCATCTCCACCACCGGGCTCGAGACCACCAGCTCCGACCCGCTCATCCAGGCGGCCGTCGCCGACTACACCGACTACGTCAACGGGCGGATCGACGAGATCATCGCACGCACCACGCGCCTCACCGACGCCGTCCGCGCCGGAGACCTCACGGCGGCCCGGGCGGCGTACGCCCCCAGCCGCGAGCCGTGGGAGGCGATCGAGCCGATCGCCGGGCTCATCCCGGACATCGACGGCGCCGTCGACTCGCGCGTCGACGACTTCGCGGGCCCGAACGACCCCGCGTTCACCGGCTGGCACCGCCTGGAGTACATCCTGTGGGTGAAGAACAGCACGAAGGGCGCCGCGAGGTACGCCGACCAGCTCGACGCCGACCTGCAGCGGCTGAAGACCGGCGTGTCCACCCTCGAGATCCCCCCGGGCGCGGTGGCGCTCGGCGCGTCGGAGCTCATCCAGGAGGTCTCCGAGGGCAAGATCACCGGCGAGGAGGACCGCTACTCCAAGACGGACCTCTGGGACTTCGCCGCCAACGTCGAGGGCGCCGAGGAGGTCATCGACACCCTCGAGCCGGCCCTCGCGAGGGCCGACCCCGAGCTGCTCACGCGCATCGAGGCCGGGTTCGACGAGCTCGACGCCGAGCTCGGCACGCTGGAGAAGGGCGACGGCTACGTCCTCTACTGCCGGCAGGACGACGACTTCCCGTCCAGGCTCTGCCCGAAGCCCACCGTCACGACGGCCCAGATCGACAAGCTGAAGGTGCAGCTGGCCGGGCTGTCCGAGGACCTGGCCCTCGTGCCCGGGGCGCTCGGCCTCTCGTAGCCCCATGACACGCATCTCGCGGCGATCCTTCCTCGCGGGCGCCGGCGGCCTCGCCGTCGGCGCCGGCGCGTTCGGCGCGGGGTTCGGCGTGGCCTCGGGGACCGACGACGGTCCCCCCACCGGCAGGCGCGTCCCGTTCCACGGCGCCCACCAGGCGGGGATCACGGTGGAGCCGACGCCGGCGCGCGGCCTGGCCGCGGCGTTCACGATGATCGCCGACGACCGCGCCCACGTGGAGGAGACGTTCCGCGAGCTGAGCGACGAGGTGCAGGGCCTCATGGACGGGCGCCCCATCCAGGTGCGCGATCCGGCCTACCCACCCGTCGACTCCGGCATCCTCGGCCCGGAGCCGACGCCCGACGACCTGTCGGTGATCGTGAGCGTCGGCGCCTCCCTGTTCGACGGCCGGTACGGCCTGGCCGACCGCAGGCCCCGCGAGCTGGTGGAGATGCCGTTCATGGCGAACGACCGGCTCGACCCCGACCGCTCCCACGGCGACGTGCTGCTGACGATCCAGGCCGAGCACCCCGACACCGTCCTGTTCGCGCTGCGCCAGCTCATGCGGCGCACCCGCCGCACGCTGCTGCTCAAGTGGGTGGTGGATGGCTTCAACCGGCGCTCGTCGCCCACCGATCGCACCACCGGCTCCCCGCGCAACCTCCTGGGCTTCGTCGACGGCACCGCCAACCTGCCCTCGGGCGACGGCGCGGCGATGGACGAGCACGTCTGGACGGACGGGAACGGCGAGCCGGGCTGGACGACGGGCGGCAGCTACCACGTGATCCGGCAGATCCGCATGCTCGTCGAGTTCTGGGACCGCACGCCGCTGGGGGAGCAGGAGCGGATCTTCGGCCGCCGCAAGGCCGACGGCGCACCGCTCGGCGGCGCCCACGAGACCGACGCGCCCGACTACGCGGGCGACCCCCACGGCGACGTCATCCCGCTCGACGCGCACATCCGGCTCGCCAACCCCCGGACGCCCCAGACGCGGCGCAACCTGATCCTGCGGCGCGGGTTCTCGTACTCGCGGGGCTTCGACGGCGCCGGCCAGCTCGACCAGGGGCTGGCGTTCGTGTCGTTCCAGCGGAGCCTGGCCGACGGGTTCCTCGCGGTGCAGGCGCGCTTGGACGGGGAGCCGCTGGAGGAGTACATCCGGGCGGAGGGCGGCGGCTTCTTCTTCGCCCTCCCCGGCGCCCGGGACGGCGGGTGGCTCGGGGAGGGCCTGCTGGGGTGAGGCGTCAGCCCGGCCGGGGCGGCCGCTCGCGCAGCACCTCCGACGCCCGCCGGTACTCGTCCTCGGTCAGCTCGCCGCGGGCGTAGCGCTCGGCGAGCGTCGCGCGCGCCGTGCCG
>DASSBX010000077.1:0-10795 GCA_035698305.1 Miltoncostaeaceae bacterium
TCACGGCGATCCGCCTCCCCCGGACGCTGCTGCCGGGGCGGTTGACGGTGCGGCTGCGCGAGGTGGGTCCCGTGACCGGCGCCGCCCTGACCGAGGCGAGCCGCGCCGCGGTCCTCCGGCCCCCCCGGGAGGGCGTCGTCCGCGCCGCGTTCGTGAGCGCCCTTCAGGGCGGCCCGCCCGTCCGGCGACTGCGGGCCGGGCGGCGCCTGTTCGCCCACTTCCGCTTCGCCGCCCAGCCGCGGAAGGGGCTCCCGCTGACGGCGGCGTGGACCCGCGGCGGCCGCCGCGCCGGGGTCGCGGTGCGCAAGCCGCGGGCGCGGACGGTCATCGCGTTCATCGGCAACCCCGGCGGGCGCCTGCCCGCCGGGAGCTACCGCTGCACGCTGCGCGCCGGGTCGCGCGTCGTCGCCGTCGCCCGGGTGCGCGTGGTGTGACGCCGCCGGGCGCTGCTAGCCTGCCGGGCGTGCCGCCGAAGGATCGTACGAAGGGGAAGAAGAGCGGGGGACGCGGGCGCCGTGCGAACTACGCGCCGGCCGCCGAGACCGTCGGCACCCGCAAGTACCTGCCCGTCGGGTGGGCCAACTGGCTGGGCTTCGTGATGTTCGGGCTCATCGCGATCGCGCTGTTCTGCGAGACGATCGCCGCGACCATCCAGCAGCGCGGCGCCGACCCGATCGCGGCGGGGATCATGACGATCGTGTTCATCATCATGACCTACCTCTTCGCCACCACCAGGGTGAAGGACTGAACCTCCTCCCGGCGGCACCGCATCGCCAGGCGGCGCCCGGGCGGTCCTAGGGGGCGCGCACCTCGGCGACGCACGCCGCGTCGCCGCCGGCGCGGGTGCCGGCCACCCGCAGCTCCGCGTCCGGGGCGAACGCCGCCAGCATCCCCCGCCAGATCGCGCGGTCCAGGCCGCAGATCCGCTCGGGGTCGTGGAACGCGAGCTCCTCGAACGGGCACGCGCAGGCGCGGATGCCGCCCTCCCCCTCGGCGCGGGCGGCGAAGCCGTACCGCGTGAGCAACCGCACCACGCCCTCCATCGCCTGCGTCAGCGACGCCCCTGCGGCGGACCGCCCCGCGGCGAGCTCCGCCAGCCCCACCTCGAAGCCGAAGTCGTGGCCCACCCGCTCCAGCACCTCCTGCGGGCTCGCCGACCCGCCCTCGGTGGTGGCGCGCAGCAGCAGGGCGGCGAGCAGGTCGTAGTGGCGCTCCGGCAGCGCGACCAGCACCTCGGCGTCGGCCAGGCGGTAGTGCTTGGCGGGGCGGCCGGCGCCCGGGCCGGCGCGGCCGTCGGGGCGGCGGAACCCGGCCTCCAGGAACCCGTGCTCCACCAGCTTGTCCAGGTGGAACCCCGCCAGGCGCCGGTCGATGCCCACCGCGGCGCCGACCTGGTCCTTGGTCTGCTCGCCGCCGGCCGACCGGACGGCGAAGAACACGCGGCGGCGCGTGGGGTCGCCGAGCGCGGCCGCCAACCTTCCGATGTCGCGCTCCGCGCGGTCCTCCACGAACGTCTCTTGCACGTTCCTCGACCCCCATGCGGGCTGGCCGGTGCCAGGATACACCCGCCCCGTTGTACCGTCCTCCCCATGCGCCGCGCCCTCGCCGCCGCAACCGTCGCGCTGCTCGCCGCCGCCGGCCCCGCGGCCGCCGCGTGGGACCCTCCCGCGCGGGCGTCCCAGGGCCCGCTGCCCGCCCACTCCCCCTCCGTGGCGACGAACGCGCGCGGCGACGCCGTGGCCGCCTGGGTGCGGGGCGCGCGGCGCGGGCAGATGATCGTGGTGAGCGCCCGCTCCGCCGGCGGCGGCTGGAGCGAGCCCGTCGCCATCTCCCGCCGCAGGCGCGCCGCCATCGACCCGGTCGCGACCATCGACGCCCAGGGCGGGATCGCGGTGGTGTGGCGCCAGGTGGCGCGCGTCCGGCGCGTCCCGACGGCCGACGGCACGCGCCGCCAGGCCGTCTACGTCGTCCGCGCCCGCCAGCGCGCCCTGGGCGCGACGCGATGGAGCCGTGTGACCACCCTCTCCAGCCTCCGTCAGAAGGTGGGCGCGCCCAGCGCCGGGGTGGACGCGACGGGTGACCTGATCGCCGCGTGGCACTGGGGCACCGGGACCTCCCCCTCCGACCCCGGGTACGTGGGCCAGGTGCAGTACGCCGAGCGGCCGGCGGACGGTGACTGGACCGGCCCCCGCCGAATCTCGCGGAGCCGCGCGTGCTCCGAGGTCCGCCGCCCGAAGGTCGCGATCGGCGCGCGCGGCGACGCGGTGATCTGGTGGCAGTGCGACCTGCCCGCCGGGCGCAGCGCGGCCGTCGCCGTGACGCGCCCCGCCGGAGGGGCGCTGGGCCCGGAGGCGCCGCTGCCGATCATCCAGCGGGGCGACGTGATGGCCGACCTGGCCGTCTCCCCCGCCGGCCGGGCCAGCGCCGTGAGCGCCGGCGCCGACGGCACCGTCCAATGGTGGCGCGGCGACGTCGGCGGCACGCTCACCCTCAGCGCCCTCGCGGCGCTCACCACCACCGAGCGCATCGACGTCGACTCCGGCCCGCCGCGCATCGCGGTCAACGCCGCCGGCGACGCCCTCACGTCGTGGACCGACCTGCTCGGCAGGCCGCGCGCCGCCCCCGTGGCGACCGACCTGGGGGTCGGCGCCCCCGTGTCGCTCGACGACGCCGCCCGCGACGCGGGGCCGTCGGACGTCGTGGTGGGCGACGGCCGCCAGGGCGCCGTGGCGTGGTACGCGGACGGCCGCGTCATGGCCGCCCAGCGGGCCGCCGGCGGCGGCTTCGCGCCCGCCGTCCCGATCTCCGGAAGCGGGGTGCTGCCGGGGGACGGCGTCGCGGTCGCCGGGAACGGCGCCGGGGGGGCCGTGGCGTTCTGGACGCGAAGCGTCTCGGGGCGCACGGTGGTGGAGCGCGCCGCCACATCGGCGCAGTAGCGGCTATCCTGGGCCCCGACGTCCGCCCGTGCCCCCGGTGACGTTCGGCGGGGCACGACCGCCTTCCCCGCATTACGGTGATGGGCGTATCCTTTAGAGAGACGTCGTCGACCCACCGACCGGGAGGGCCCGTGTCCACTGTCAAGCCGCCCGACATCGATCTCGGCCAGTACAAGTTCGGCTGGCACGATCCGGCGAACTACGTGTTCGAGCCCAAGAAGGGCCTGAGCGCGGACGTCGTCCGCGAGATCTCCTTCCTCAAGGGCGAGCCCGAGTGGATGCTGAAGTTCCGCCTCCGCGCCCTCGAGCTCTTCGAGCGCAAGCCCATGCCCACCTGGGGCGGGGATCTCACCGAGATCGACTTCCAGAACATCTTCTACTTCATCCGCGCGTCCGAGAAGCAGGGCCGCGACTGGGACGAGGTGCCGGCGGACATCCGCAAGACGTTCGACCGGCTGGGCATCCCCGAGGCCGAGCAGAAGTACCTCTCGGGCGTCTCCGCGCAGTACGAGAGCGAGGTCGTCTACCACTCCATCCGCGAGGACCTGGAGAAGAAGGGCGTCATCTTCTGCGACACGGACACCGCGCTCCGCGAGCACGAGGACATCTTCAGGGAGCACTGGGCCACCGTCATCCCGCCCGGCGACAACAAGCTCGCCGCCCTCAACTCGGCGGTCTGGTCGGGCGGCTCGTTCATCTGGGTCCCGCCCGGCGTCCAGGTCGAGGTGCCGCTGCAGGCCTACTTCCGCATCAACGCGGAGAACATGGGCCAGTTCGAGCGGACGCTCATCATCTGCGAGCCCGGCTCCTTCGTGCACTACGTCGAGGGCTGCACCGCCCCGGTCTACTCGGGCGACTCGCTCCACTCCGCGGTGGTCGAGATCATCGTCAAGGAGGGCGCCCGCTGCCGGTACACGACCATCCAGAACTGGTCGACCAACGTCTACAACCTGGTCACCAAGCGGGCGGTCGCGCGCGAGAACGCCACGATGGAGTGGGTCGACGGCAACCTCGGCTCCAAGCTCACGATGAAGTACCCGTCCGTGTGGATGACCGGCCGCGGCGCGCGCGGCGAGGTGCTGTCGGTGGCGATGGCCTCCGAGGGGATGCACCAGGACGCCGGCGCCAAGATGGTCCACGTCGCCCCGGACACGTCCTCGACGATCGTCTCCAAGTCGATCTCGAAGGGCGGCGGCCGCACCAGCTACCGCGGCCTGGTCCAGGTGGACCCGGGCGCGAAGCGGGCGAAGGCGTCGGTGGTCTGCGACGCGCTGCTCCTCGACGAGGACAGCCGCTCGGACACCTACCCCTACATGGACATCCGCGAGGAAGACAGCTCGGTCGGCCACGAGGCCACGGTCTCCAAGGTCGCGGACGACCAGATCTTCTACCTCATGAGCCGCGGCCTCTCCGAGGAGGAGGCCATGGCGATGATCGTGCGCGGCTTCATCGAGCCGATCGCGAAGGAGCTGCCCATGGAGTACGCCGTCGAGCTCAACCGGCTCATCGAGCTTCAGATGGAGGGCTCGATTGGCTAGCCCGACCTGGGCCGAGGAGGCCCGCTCCAGCGCGTCCGACAACCTCGCCTCCCTCCCGGCCCTCACCGGCCGGGAGGAGGACTGGCGCTTCACCCCGCCGGGCGACCTCGGCCTGGGCGACGCCGAGCCCGAGGCACCCGGCGCCTCCGCCGTCCCCGTCCCGGCCGGCGGCCCCCGCGCCGCCCGCATGGCCCTCGTGGACGGCGCGCCCGCCGCACCCTCCCTGGAGGACCTCCCGGAGGGCGTGATCGTCGCCGAGCTCGGTGCCGCCCTGACGGACCACGAGGAGCTGGTGCGCGAGCGCCTGTACGGCCTGATCGGCTTCGACGGCCGCCCCGGCGCGCTCAACGCCGCGCGCTGGGACGGCGGCCTGCTGGTGTACGTGCCGCGCGGCGTCCAGGTGGCGCTGCCGGTCGAGGCGATCCTGACCGCCACGGGCGCGGCGGGCCGCGTGTTCGGCCGCTCGCTGGTGGTGGTCGAGGACGGCGCGAAGGCCACGGTCATCGAGCGCTACGCCTCCGGCGACCTCGCCGGCCCGGTCAGCGCGTCGTCGGCGGTGGAGCTCTACGTCGGCCAGGGCGCCGAGCTGGAGCACGTGTCGGTCATCGACTGGGGCGCAGGGGTGCGCCACCACGCGATGCTGAGCGCCAGCGTCGGCCGCGATGCCCGCGCCCGCTCGGTCGTCGTGACGCTCGGAGGCGACGTCGTCCGGGTGGAGCCCACCATGGTGGTGGCCGGCCCCGGCGCGGACGCCCGCGCCCTCGGGCTCTACTTCGCCGCCGGCGATCAGCACTTCGAGCACCGGGTGGTCGCGCGCCACGAGGCGCCGCAGGCCTACTCGAACCTGCTCTACAAGGGCGCCATCCAGGACGCCGCGCACACGGTGTTCTTCGGCAACCTCGTCGTGCCCCCCGGCGCGCCCGGCACCGACGCCTACCAGACCAACCGCAACCTGGTGCTCAACGACGGCGCCCGCGCCGACACGATCCCGTTCCTCGAGATCGAGACCGCCGAGGTCAAGTGCTCCCACGCCGGCGCGGTCGGCCGCGTGGACGACGAGCACCTCTTCTACCTCCAGAGCCGCGGCGTCCCGACGGCCGAGGCCAAGCGCCTGATCGTCATGGGCTTCCTCCAGGAGGTCCTGGAGCAGGTCAGCCTGGAGGAGCTGCGCGACGAGCTCGAGGCCGCCGTCCAGGCGAAGCTCGCGTGATCGACGTGGGCGCGGTCGAGGACATCGCCCCCGGCGAAGCGGTCCTGGTCCAGGCCGGGGACACGCCCGTGTGCCTGGTGAATGTGGACGGCACGATCCGTGCGGTGCACGACATCTGCACCCACGCGATGGAGTCCCTGTCCGGCGGCTGGGTGGACGGGGACACCATCGAGTGCCCGCGCCACGGCGCGGTCTTCTCCCTGACCACCGGCGAGGTCCTGGCCCCCCCGGCCACCCGCCCGCTGCCGACGTTCCATGTGGAGGTCGAGGACGGGCGCGTCCTGCTCGATCCCACGCCCAGCCATGATCATCCGATCGTCCGATAGCCAGCCGAGGAGTGACGTGAGCGAACCCATCCTGCAGATCAGCGGCCTCGAGGTCGCCGTCGACGGCACCCCGATCCTGAAGGGCGTCGATTTGGAGG
This sequence comes from Miltoncostaeaceae bacterium, assembly GCA_035698305.1. Taxonomy (GTDB): domain Bacteria; phylum Actinomycetota; class Thermoleophilia; order Miltoncostaeales; family Miltoncostaeaceae; genus Miltoncostaea. Next base: position 6,109 of record DASSBX010000077.1, read on the forward strand.
TGCCCCAGGGCGAGGTCCACGCGCTGATGGGCCCGAACGGCTCCGGCAAGAGCACCCTGGCCTACGCCCTGGCGGGGCACCCGCGCTACGAGATCACCGGCGGCACCGCGAGGTTCGCCGGCGAGGACATCGCCGAGATGGACGCCGACGAGCGCGCCAGGCTCGGCCTGTTCCTGGCGATGCAGTACCCCGTCGAGGTGCCCGGCGTCTCGGTCATGAACTTCCTGCGGACGTCGCTCAACGCCATCCGCGGCGAGGAGATCTCCCCGCGCGAGTTCGTCAAGCTCTTCGACGAGAAGTCGAAGCTGCTCGGCTTCAGCCGCGACTTCGCGGACCGCTACCTCAACGAGGGCTTCTCGGGCGGCGAGAAGAAGCGCCACGAGATCCTCCAGATGGCGATGATCGAGCCGAAGTTCGCCGTGCTCGACGAGACCGACTCGGGCCTGGACGTCGACGCGCTGAAGGTGGTCTCCGAGGGCGTCAACACCATGCGCGGCCCCGGCCTCGGCGTCCTGATCATCACCCACTACACGCGGATCCTGCGGTACATCACGCCGGACGTCGTGCACGTGATGTTCGAGGGCCGGATCGCCAGGACCGGCGGCCCGGAGCTGGCCGACTACCTCGAGGAGAACGGCTACGTGGAGTTCGGGGTGGCCGAGGAGGCCGCCGCCCCGACGGTGTCGTGATGCACACCTCCGCCGCGATCGACGTCGCGGCGATCAAGGCGGACTTCCCCATCCTGGGGAGGTCCGTCCACGGGGCCCCGCTCACGTACCTCGACTCGGCGGCCACCTCCCAGAAGCCGGCCGCGGTGCTGGACGCGATGGACGCGTACTACCGCGAGACCAACGCCAACGTGCACCGCGGCGTCTACGAGCTGGCCGCGGAGGCCACCGACCGCTTCGAGGCCGGGCGCGACGCGGTGGCCCGCCTGGTCGGCGCCCCTCGCGAGGGCGTGATCCTCACCAAGAACGCCAGCGAGGCGATCAACCTGGTGGCCTGGGCGTGGGGGGTCAGGAACCTCCGTCCCGGCGACCGCGTCGTGGTCACGGAGATGGAGCACCACTCCAACATCGTCCCGTGGCAGATCGTCGCGGGGATCACCGGGGCCGAGGTGGCGTTCGCGTCGGTCACCCCCGGCGGCGAGCTGGACATGGACTCGCTGCGCGGACTCCTGACCGGCCCGGTGCGGATGGTCGCGGTGGGGCACGCCAGCAACGTCCTCGGGACCATCAACCCCGTCGCCGAGGTGGCGCGGCTGGCGCACGACGCCGGGGCGCTGTGCCTGGTCGACGGCTCCCAGGCCGTGCCGCACATGCCGGTCGACGTGCCCGCGCTCGGCTGCGACTTCTACGCCTTCACGGGCCACAAGATGCTCGGCCCCACCGGGATCGGCGTCCTCGTCGGCAAGGTGGACGTGCTGGAGGGCATGGAGCCGTTCCTCGGCGGCGGCGAGATGATCTCCGACGTCACCACCGCCGGCTCCAGCTGGGCCCAGCTGCCGTGGAAGTTCGAGGCGGGGACCCCGCCGATCGCCGAGGCCGTGGGCCTGGGGGCGGCCGCCGGCTACCTCGCGGAGGTGGGGCTCGACGCGATCCGCGCCCACGAGGTCGACCTGACCGGCCACATGCTCGACGCGCTCGCCGAGGTGGACGGCATCACGGTCTACGGGCCGCGGGATCCGGAGGCGCGCGGCGGCGCCGTGTCGTTCAGCCTGCCGGACATCCACCCGCACGACATCGCCCAGCTCATCGACCGGGACGGCGTCTGCGTCCGGGCCGGCCACCACTGCGCGAAGCCCCTCATGCGGGTGCTCGGCGTGGGGGCGACGGCCCGCGCGAGCACGTACCTCTACAATTCCCGCGAGGACATCGACACGCTCGTGCGCGCCCTGGGCAACGCGCGGGCCATGTTCAAGTAGGGAGGCAGGGCAGCCCGTGGGTGGACTCGACGACCTGTACCAGGAGCTGATCCTCGACCACTACCGCCGCAAGCGGGGGGAGGGGTCGCTGGAGCACCCCAGCGTGGCCGTCGATCAGCACAACCCGCTGTGCGGCGACGAGATCCACCTGGAGCTCGGCATCGAGGACGGCGTGGTCCGCGACGTGGCGCACACCGGCCAGGGCTGCTCCATCTCGCAGGCGTCGGTGTCGATGATGACCGAGGCCCTCCGCGGCCGGACGCTGGACGAGGCCCTCGGCACCGTCGAGCACTTCCGCCTGGTGATGCACGGCGACGAGGCGGCCGACGAGGACCGGCTGGGCGACGCGGTCGCCCTGGAGGGGGTCGCCCGCTACCCGGTGCGCGTCAAGTGCGCGCTGCTGGGCTGGATGGCGGCGAAGGACGCGATCCAGACGTACCGCGGGAACGGCAACGGCGACGGCGACGACGAGGAGGCGTGATGGCCACCGAGGACGAGATCCGCACCGCGATGAAGCAGGTGGAGGACCCCGAGCTGGGGGTCAACGTCGTGGACCTGGGGCTCCTGTACGGCGTGAACGTCGCCGGTGACGGCGCCGTGATCCTCGACATGACGCTCACCTCGATGGGCTGCCCGCTCACCGAGCAGATCGTCGGCGACGCGCGGGCGGTCCTGGAGCCGCTCGACGGGGTCACCTCCGTGGACGTCAACTGGGTCTGGGACCCGCCGTGGTCTCCGGACTCGATGACGGAGGAGGGCAAGTTCATGATGAAGGTGCTCGGCTATGGCTGAGTCGGCGACCGCCCCCGCCGCCGCGCCGGACCGCCCCCTCACCCTCGAGGAGAAGAAGGCCGCTGCGCGGGCGCGCGCCCGCGCCGCGCGCCAGGCGGAGCAGGCCGGCGAGGCGTTCGTGACGATCTCCCCCGCCGCGGCCGACTACATCCGCGAGGCCGCCCGCGAGCAGGGCCGCCCGGAGGGCGTGCGCCTGCGGATCCTGGCGGGCGGCTGCTCGGGCCTGGAGTACAAGCTCGACCTGCTGGAGGCCGGCGAGACCGCCGGCGCGGGCGACCGCGAGATCGCCTCGAACGGCGTGATGATGCTGATGGACCTGAAGAGCGCCATCCACGTGACGGGCTCCACGATCGACTACGAGCAGGGCCTGCTGCGCCGGGGCTTCCGGATCAAGAACCCGAACGCGACCTCCACCTGCTCCTGCGGCGACTCCTTCGGAGCCGCCTGAGCGGGACCGCGATCACGCCGGGGCGAGGAACGCCCTGAGGGCGGCGTTCACCTCGGCGGGGCGGTCCAGCATGGGCACGTGTCCGGCGCCCGGGATCATCGCCAGCTCGGCCCGGGGGAGCGTCCGGGCGACCCAGCCGGCGCCGCCGATCGGGACGATCGCGTCGCGGGCGCCCCACATGACCATCGTCGGCCCCGGGGGCTCCGCGTCGACCCGCGGGTCGCCGTCCAGGGCCAGGATCTCCCCCGCCGCCCGCAGCAGCGCCGCCGGCGACCGCGACGCGAAGTCGGTCACCACGGTGAGCGCCGCGGCCGGCGGCAGCCGCAGCAGCGTCCGGACCACGGGGAGCACGTTCCCGGTCATCCGCGGCGACGCCGTCCGCACCGCCGGCGCGATCAGCGCCAGCCGCCGCACCCGCTCCGGCTCGGCCGCGGCGACGGCCAGGCACACCAGCGCGCCGAACGAATGCCCCACCAGGTCGGCGCGCCGGTGCCCCAGGTGCTCCAGCAGCCCGCCCAGGACCGGCGCGGCGTCGGCGAGCGCGAAGGGGCGGCCGCCACGGCGGTAGCCGAACCCGGGCAGCTCGGGCACGATCACCCGATGGTCCCGCCCCAGCACCGCCGCCGTCGACCGCCACCAGCGCGGGGACCCGCCGAGCCCGTGCACCAGCACCACCGGCCGCCCGTCACCCGACGCCTCGTACCGGATCGCGTGGCCGCCGACGCGCACCCGCGCGCCGTGAGCGCGTGGACCCCGGCCGCCGGGATGTGGCTCCACGCCCGGCTGCTGCGGCCGCCCGGTCGCTCCGAGGGACCCGTCGTCATGCTGCACGGGCTCGGGGTGTCGTCCGCCAGCCTCGGCCCGCTGGCGACGGCGCTCGCCGAGCGGCACGCCGTGGCCGTGATCGACCTGCCCGGGTTCGGCCGCACCGCCGCGAGCCGCGTCCTGACCACCGCCGAGGTTGCCGAGGCCGTCGCCGTTGCGATGGAGCGCCGCTCCCTGCGGAACGTCACGCTGGTGGGGCACTCGTGGGGCTGCCACGTCGCCGCCATGCTCGCCGCCCGCCACCCCGGGCTGGTGTGGCGACTCGTCATGCTCAGCCCCGGCTTCGACGGCGGACGCGGCGGCGCCGCCGGGCTGGTGCTGAGGCTCGCCGCCGACGCGCCCCTGGAGCGCCCATCGCTGCTCGCCGGCGCGGTCGTCGACTACCTGCACGCCGGCCCGCGGCGGGTCATCGGGACGCTCCGCGAGGCGACGTCCCTGCGCCTCGCGGACATCATCGAGGGCGTCGAGGCCCCGTTCATGGTCGTCCGCGGCTCGCGCGACCCGCTCGCCACGGCCCGCTGGGCCGCCACCCTCGCGGCCCGCGCCCGGGTGCCGGCGACGGTCGCCGAGATCCCCCGCGCCGCGCACGGCCTGGGACACGACGCCCCCGTCGCCGTCGCGCGTGCCATCGAGGAGTTCCTCGCGCGCGCTACGTGACGGGGGTCGCCAGCCCGTCGCCGTCGCCGTCGGGGGCGTCC
>DASSBX010000078.1:0-2700 GCA_035698305.1 Miltoncostaeaceae bacterium
GCTCGCGCGCCGGCACGACGTGCTCGCGCCGACGCTCCCCGGCCACCTCGGCGGCCCGCCCCTGCCCCCCGGCGCCGACGCCGCCGCGCTGGCGGGCTGGGTCGAGGCGGCGATGGACGAGGCCGGGATGCCGACGGCCCACCTGGTGGGCAACTCGATGGGCGGCTACCTGGCGCTGCTGCTCGCCGGACGGGGCCGGGCCGCCTCGGTGACGGCGCTCGCGCCCGCGGGCGGGTGGGCTGCCGGCGACCCCATGGCCGAGGAGGTCCTGCGCGTGACCGAGCGCATCCGGTCCGCCGCCCGTGGCGCCGCCGCGCAGGCCGACGCGATCGCCGCGACCCCGGAGGGCCGGCGGCGGGCGATGTCGCCCATCGTGTCCGACGGCGCCGGCCTGCCCCCCGGCCTGGTGGCCCACATGATCCGGGCGACGGCGGGCGCGGACGGGTTCGAGGCGCTCACCGCCGCCGCGCGCCGCGACGGCTGGCCGCTCGACGGCGCGGGCATCCGCGCGCCCGTCCGGGTGCTGTGGGGCACCGCCGACCTGCTGCTCCCGTGGCCGGCCGCCGCCGAGGGGCTGCGCCGCGCGCTGCCCCACGCCGAGTGGATCGTGCTGGACGGGGTCGGCCACCACCCCCAGCTGGAGGTCCCCCTCGAGACGGCCGAGCTCGTCCTGGGGCTCACCGCCCCTTTCCGGGGAGGCCCGCGAACCCCGCCCGCAGCGCCCGCATGACCACCTGGGCGTAGAGCCGCGCCCCCTGCGGGGTGGCGTGGACGCCGTCGGCCAGCAGGCCGCCGCGGTCGGCGGTGGCGCGGTGCCAGTCGGCGATCACCACGTTCCGGTTGTGCGCCGCGGCATACCGGAGGGCGTCGTTGACCGACGTCTCCCACGGCTTGTCCACCCGCACCGTCACCAGCACCACCACCGGGACGGCCCGGGCGCGGTGCAGCACGGCGGCGAGGCCCTCGTCGGGGACGTAGCCGTTGGTGCCCACGTGGAGCACCAGCGCCTTCGGCTTCACCCGCCGCAGGCCGGCGGCCACCGCACGGGCGTCGTCGTCGAACTGGCGGCCCACCGACGCGTCGACGGCGACCCGCCGGCGCAGGGCGCGCCGCAGCGTCGGCCCGGTCCCCACCAGCACCGAGTCGCCCACCGCCAGCACCGGCCCCGGGATCCGCGCCTTCCCACCGGCGGCCGCCGAGGCGTCGCCGGCGGCGAGCCCGCTCGCCGGCACGAACAGCGCCCCGCTGCTCGGCACCCCCGGGATGACCGGCTCGTTCGACGGCAGCAGCGCCACGGCCAGGCCGACCGCCAGCGTCGCCACGCCCGCGCCCGCCACGACCGCCCGCCCTCCGGCCGACGCCCACGCGTGCCGCAGCCGCAGCGTCGCGCCGCGCATCCCCGCGCGCCGGAACGGCACCTCGACATAGCGGTACGACAGCGCGGCGATCCCCACGGTCAGCCCCACCTGGACCGCCGTGAGGCCGGGGCCGGAGAACGGGACGTCCTCGTCGGGCCGCGTGAGCACCAGCACCGGCCAGTGCCACAGGTAGATGCCGTAGGAGCGCACCCCCAGCCACACCAGCGGCGCACAGCCGAACGCCCGCCCCACCAGCGATCCGGGATGGGCGACCACCGCGAGCAGCACCGCGGTGACCACCGACACCAGCAGGAAGCCCCCCTCGTACAGGCTCGCGTCGAGCTCGCCCATCGTGGCCATGAGCGCGGCCAGGCCGGCCAGGGCGGCGACCCCGACGACGTCCAGCACCGGCGGCGTGGCCTCGCGGGTGGCGCGCCCGAGGCGGCTCGCGGGCCACAGGAACGCCAGCGCCACGCCCACCAGCAGGCCGCCGCCGCGGGTGTCGGTGCCGTAGTAGATGCGCGACGGGTCGACCAGCGGGTCGTAGAGCGCCCACGCCAGGGCGGTCGAGGCGGCGAGCAGCGCCATCACGCCCAACACCAGCCGCCGCCTGCCGAGGGCGGCGAGCCCCAGCGCCAGGACCGGCGGCCACAGCAGGTAGAACTGCTCCTCGACCGCCAGCGACCACAGGTGGCGGAACACGGGCGGCCGGCCGAACTCGGCGAAGTACGAGTGGTCCGAGAACACCTGGTACCAGTTCACGACGTAGAGCACGCTGCTGGCCACGGCGCCGCGCAGCCGCCCCACCTCGTCGGGGTGCACCACCACCATCGCGGCGAGCGTCACGGCGATCATCAGGAACACCGCCGGCAGCAGCCGCCGGGCGCGCCGCAACCAGAAGCGGATGACGTCGATGGAGCCGGACGTCCGGTGCTCGGCCAGCAGCAGCGACGTGATCAGGTAGCCGCTGATCACGAAGAAGACGTCCACGCCGAGGAACCCCCCCGGCAGCCACCCGGCGCCCGCGTGGTACGCCACGACGGCGCCGACCGCCAGCGCGCGCAGGCCGTCGACCCCCGGCATGTACGGCAGGCGGGGCGCCGCGACGCCGTCGCGGGCGGCGGCCGGGTGGGTGGTGGGCTGGGCTCGGGGCAGGCTGGCGCGCATCGGATCGGCGTGGGCCATCATCCTTCGACAGGCGCGGCGGCGGACCTCGGATGCCGGGTCCGCGGACGTGGGAGGCCCCCCTTCGGCCGCGACGGCCTAGGATGGACCCATGGCGACCGTCGCCGACACGCTGCCGCCGGTGCCGCCGGACGAGCCCGGGCGGGACCCCGATCCC
>DASSBX010000079.1:0-2094 GCA_035698305.1 Miltoncostaeaceae bacterium
CCTCGACCAGGAAGGAGACCGAGAGCTTGTCCAGCTGCTCCACGACGAGCGAGTCCTGGAACCTCCCCCCGAACGTCATCAGGTGGTCCGTGGCGATGGATCCGGCGATGAGCAGCGAACCAGTAGGCATGTCACGGAAGACTACCCGCCGGTACCGCTACGACTACCCGGCAGTAGCCCCTAGCGTCGCTGGCATGACACCCGCGCAGTCCGCCCAGCCCGGTCCCCGCCTCGCCTACGACGACGCGGCCACCCCGCAGGAGATGAGCGCCGACTGCCGCGCCGCGGGCGACCGCCTGCGGCTGGGCCGGGCCGCCGAGGCCGCGGTCTCCGGCCGTCCCCCGTCGCTGCACTTCGAGGACTACCCGCGCGAGGTCACCAAGCGCGACATCGGCGTCTCCGAGGCGGCGGCGCGGATCGCCAACGCGCTGCACCTGCACCTCGACTGAGTCCCCCCGTCGGTCCGGGAGCCCCTCCCAGGTAGTCCCGGACGCGCGACAGCCCCCGCCGGTTCCCGGCGGGGGCTGTCGTCTGCGGCGTCAGGTCGCCGGCACGTCCGCGATCAGTGGAACGAGTCGCCGCACGCGCAGGACCCGGTCGCGTTGGGGTTGTCGATGGTGAACCCCTGCTTCTCGATCGAGTCCACGAAGTCGATCATGGCGCCGTTGAGGTACGGCACGCTCATCCGGTCCACGACCACGGACACGCCGTCGAAGTCGGTGACGACGTCACCGTCGAGGCTGCGCTCGTCGAAGAACAGCTGGTAGCGGAGGCCGGAGCAGCCACCGGGCTGCACGGAGATGCGGAGCGCGAGGTCGTCGCGGCCCTCCTGCGCCAGGAGGCTCTGGACCTTCGCCGCGGCGACCGGGCTCAGGTTGATCTGGTCGGTGCGGCGCTCAGTGGTGGTGTCCACCTGCTCGGTCATGCGGGGCTCCCAAGGTAGGTGAGGGGTTTGTCGTACTTCGTTCCAATGGTCGCACACCGAGGGTTATTCCCCGACCGGTTCGCGACCGGAGGTCAGCGCGACCAGGTGCGGGCAACCCGCTCGGCGAGCTCCGCCAGCGCCCCGGCCGGGTCCGCGAAGGCGCGCTCCTCCCCCACCAGCTCGACCAGCGAGTACGCCGACTCCACGCCCAGCGCCCGCATCTCGCGGGCCCCGACGAGGGACTGGCCGGCCAGCACGATGCACGGGCGGACCGCCTCCCCGGCGACCAGCGCGACGCCGTACGGCACCTTGCCGGCCCGGCTGGAGAAGTCGAAGGCGCCCTCGCCGGTGATCACCAGGTCGGCCGCGCGGGCCCGCGCGGGCAGGCCCACGGCGTCCGCCACCACGCCGATGCCGGGCCGGCGCACCGCCCCGACCATGAGCAGTCCGTAGCCCAGGCCGCCTGCGGCCCCGGCGCCCTTCTCCAGCGCCGTACGCCGGTCGGTGGCGGCGGCGAGCTCCTCGAGGACGCCGTCGACCGCGGGCAGCCGCTCCTCGGGGATGCCCTTCTGCGGCCCGAAGACCTTGGCCGCGCCGAAGAGGCCGGTGAGCGGGTTGTCCACGTCCGAGGCGGCCACCACCTCCACGCCCTCCAGGCGCGCCCGGGCGGCCGCGACGTCGACCCGGGTGACGCCGCGCAGGCCCGCGTTGCCGGCGTCCAGGGGCCGGTCGGCGCTGGCCCCCAGGGCGGCCAGCAGCCCGGCGCCGCCGTCGGTGCTGCCGCTGCCGCCGAGGCCGACCACGATCCGGCGGGCGCCGGCCTCCAGCGCCGCCAGCAGCAGCTCGCCGACGCCGTAGGTGCCGGCCTCCTCCGGGCGGCGCTTCTCGGTCAGGTGCAGCCCGCACGCCTGGGCGCTCTCGACGTACGCCGTGGTGCCGTCCAGCAGCAGCGTCGCCGGCACCGGGTCGCCGAACGGTCCGCGCACGGTCACCGCCAGCAGCTCACCGCCCGCCGCCTCCCGGAGCACCTCGACGAACCCGGGGCCGCCGTCCGCCATCGGGGCGAGGTCCGTCTCGTCGTCGGGGGCGAACCGCTGCCAGCCGGTCGCGATGGCTCGCGCCGCCTCGACCGCGGTGAGGGTGCCGGCGAACTTGTCGGGGGCGATGAG
>DASSBX010000080.1:0-8051 GCA_035698305.1 Miltoncostaeaceae bacterium
CGTCGATGGCGCGGTCGTCGTCGTCACTCACCAGGGATCCTCCACGGAACGGGCGGCGGTCAAGCGTAGGGGGTTCCCGCGGGGCATGCCTGCCGGCGGCTCAGCCCAGCAGCTCGTCGCGGCCGCCGACGTAGACGTCGCGCGAGGCCACGAGGAGGCCCGAGCAGCGCGGCGCCGCCCGGATCACTACTCGTCGTAGACGTCCTCGACGTACCGCGACAGGATCTGGGCGGCGCCTCGCACCGTCGCCATCGCCAGGCGGTAGTCCATCCGGGTGGGGCCGAACAGCGACACCGTCCCCAGGTTGCGTCGCGCCACCCCGTAGTTGGCGGCGACCATGCTGAGCCCCGACAGGCTCCGGTCGGCCAGCTCCGACCCGATCCGCAGGTACACCTGGTTGCGGCCGAGGGCGCCGCGCAGCATCGCCAGGAGCTGGTAGCGCTCCTCCAGGCTCTCCATCAGCGCATCGATCGCGATGAGGTCCAGGTGCCGCTGCTCCGCAAGGAACCGCGCGCGACCGCCGACGAAGATGCTGGCCGCCCCCTCGCCCTCGAGGTCGAGCACCGCCGGGGACAGCACGTCCAGGAATTCGCGCTCGCGCGGGGACAGCGACGGGTCGTCGAGCCGCGACTCGACCGTCCTCATGCCGACGGTCGCGCCCACCAGGCGGTCGTTGAGGAACGCGCCGGCCCACTCGCAGAGCCCGGGGTCCACGGCGCGCTCGAAGGCGAACACGCGCTTGGTGACGGCGCCCGTCGAGCTGATGACCACCACCATGACCACCTGCGGCTGGAGCGGCAGGACCTCCACGTGCCGGACGGTCGACGACATCGGCGCCGGCGCCGTGACGATGCCGAGCAGGCTGGTGACCTGCGCGACAACGTCCGCCAGCCGCGCGAGGGCCTCGTCGACCTCCCGCTGCACCTCCGTGAGGTCGAGGGCGGACTCGACCACCGCCGGGGGCCGTCCCGGCGGGTCGCGGGTGAGGAGCGTGTCGACGTAGTAGCGGTACCCGCGGTCGGTGGGGATGCGCCCCGCCGAGGTGTGCGGGTGGTCCAGGAACCCGAGCTCCTCCAGGCGCGCCAGCTCGTAGCGCACCGTGGACGACGCGAAGTCGAGGCCCTCGCGGCCGGCGATGTTCTTGCTGCCGACCGGCTGCCCCGAGGCGATGTGCTCCTCGACGACGGTGCGCAGGATCAGCTCCTGACGCGGCTTCAGCCCTGCGTCGGCGCTCACGCGTACTCCATGAGCTCGTGCAGGATCGCGTTCTGCACGAACCGGCCCTCACGCGTGAGGGCGACCGTGCCGTCCCCGCGCACCAGCAGCCCGGCGGCCTCCAGGCGCGCCATCGCCTCGGGGTGGTCCGGCGGCCCCGCCCAGCCGATGTCCATCCCCCGCCCCAGGCGCAGGCCGAGCATCCACCGCTCGCGGCGCAGGTCGTCGCGGTCGAGCGGCTCGCGGGTGCGCGCCGGCTCGGCGCCCCCCCGGTGGGCGTGGAGGTAGCCCTCCAGGCTCGGCGCGTTGCGCCACCGCCGCCCGGCGACGGTGCTGACCGCGCCCACCCCGATCCCCAGGTAGTCGGCGGCGCCCCAGTACGCCAGGGAGTGCCGGCACTCGTGGCCGGGACGCGCGAAGTTGGCCGTCTCGTACCAGCGGTAGCCGGCGTCCTCGAGCCCCTGGACGATGCGGCGGTAGGCGTCGGCGCCCTCGTCCTCGTCGGCCGGCTCGGCCCCCATCCGCGCGAGGGCGGTGCCCGGCTTGATCTCGAGCTCGTACCACGAGACGTGGTCCGGCCCGAGCGCGAGGGCGTCGGCCAGGTCGGCCTCGAGGTCGGCGGGCGTCTGGCCGGGGACCCCGAACATCAGGTCGATGGAGAGATCCTCGAACCCCGCGGCGCGGGCGCAGCCCACCGCGTCGCGCGCCTGCTGGGCCGTCGCCGCGCGGTCGAGGGCCGCGAGCAGGTGGGGCCGGAACGACTGGACCCCGAGCGAGATGCGGTTGATCCCCATCGCCCGCAGCTCACGCAGCGCGCGCCGGTCCACCGTCTCGGGGTTCGCCTCGATGCTGACCTCGGCCCCGTCGGCGAGGAGCGGCCCGACCCGCTCCATCAGGGCCCGCAGACGGCGCGGGCGCATGAGCGTGGGGGTGCCGCCCCCCAGGTAGACGGTGTCGAGCGGACCGAGGGCGCCCGCCTCGCGGTCGAGCTCCCCGACGAGCGCCTGCAGGTAGTCGTCGCGGCGCGCGAGGGCCCCGACGTGCACGACGAACGCGCAGTAGCCGCACCGCGACGCGCAGAACGGCAGGTGGACGTAGAGGTGGCGGACGCTCACTTCCCGTTGCTCCTGCCGTCGTCGCCGATCTGCAGCACGGAGAGGAACGCCTCCTGGGGCACCTCGACGGCGCCCACCTGCTTCATGCGCTTCTTCCCCTCCTTCTGGCGCTCCAGGAGCTTGCGCTTGCGGCTGATGTCGCCGCCGTAGCACTTGGCCAGCACGTCCTTGCGCCGCGCCTTCACCGTCTCGCGGGCCAGGATCTTGCCGCCGATCGCCGCCTGGATCGGCACCTCGAAGAGCTGGCGCGGGATCGTCTTGTACAGCCGCTCCACCAGGCCCTTGCCGCGGGCGTAGGCCTGGTCGCGGTGCACGATCATCGACAGCGCGTCGACCTGGTCGCCGGCCAGCAGGATGTCGAGCTTCACCAGCGGGCTCTCGCGATAGCCGACGATCTCGTAGTCGAGCGACGCGTAGCCGCGGGTGCGGCTCTTCAGCTGGTCGTAGAAGTCGAGCACGATCTCGGCGAGCGGCAGGTCGTAGACCACCTGCTGGCGGTTCTCGATGGGCTCCATGGTGACGAACACGCCGCGCCGGTCCTGGCACAGCCCCATCACCGCGCCGACGCCGTCCTGCGGCACGAGGACCGTGGCCCGCACGAAGGGCTCCTCGATCGTCTCGATCGAGGTGACCGGCGGCAGGTCGACCGGCGAGCGCACCGCCATGACCTCGCCGCCGGTGGTGGTGACGCGGTACTCCACGTTCGGCGTGGTGGCGAGCAGCTCCAGGTCGTACTCGCGCTCGAGCCGCTCGCGCACGATGTCCATGTGCAGCAGCCCCAGGAAGCCGCAGCGGAAGCCGAACCCGAGGGCCTGCGAGGTCTCCGGCTCCCAGCGCAGCGACGCGTCGTTGAGCGACAGCTTCTCGAGGGCGTCGCGCAGGTCGGCGTAGTCGTCGGCGTCCACCGGGAACAGGCCGCAGAACACCATCGGCTTGACCTCGCGGTAGCCGGGCAGCGGCTCGGCGGCCGGGCGGATGGCGCGGGTGAGCGTGTCGCCCACGCGCAGGTCCCCGAGGCTCTTGAGTCCCGTCACCAGGAAGCCGGTCTCCCCCGCCGCGAGGCGCCCCGTCGGGGTCATGACGGGCGCCATCACGCCGATCTGCTCGGCGTCCACGACCAGGCCGGTCTGCATGGCGATGAGCTTGTCGCGCTCGTCGAACGCCCCGTCCACCACCCGGACGAACGCGACGACACCGCGGTACTGGTCGTACACCGAGTCGAAGATGAGGGCGCGGGCCGGCGCGTGCGGGTCCCCCGCCGGCGGCGGGACGCGTGCCACGATGGCCTCGAGCACCTCCGCCACGCCCTCGCCGGTCTTGGCGGAGATGCGCAGCACGTTGTCGGGGTCCTCGCCGATGAGATCGGCGACGGCGCGGCCGTGCAGCTCCGGGTCGGCCGCCGGCAGGTCGATCTTGTTGAGCACCGGGATGATCTCGAGGTCGCCCTCGATCGCCAGGTAGGTGTTGGCGAGGGTCTGCGCCTCGATCCCCTGGCTCGCGTCGACCACCAGCAGGGCGCCCTCGCAGGCCGCGAGGCTGCGCGAGACCTCGTACGAGAAGTCCACGTGGCCGGGCGTGTCGATCAGGTTGAGCTGGTAGGTCTCACCGTCCGACGCCGTGTAGTGCACCCGCACGGCCTGGGCCTTGATGGTGATGCCGCGCTCGCGCTCGAGGTCCATCGAGTCGAGCACCTGGCTGCGCATGTCCCGCTCGGCGACGGCCCCCGTGCGCTGGAGGATGCGGTCCGCCAGCGTCGACTTGCCGTGGTCGATGTGGGCGATGATGCAGAAGTTGCGGATGCGGTCCTGGTCCACGACCCCTCATGGTAGCGGCCGTCTCAGCCGCCCCAGGGCCCGCAGCTCGCCCATGTCGAACGCCTGGGCCGCGGCCAGGTAGGCGAACGCGGCGGCGGCGACGGCCGATCCGACCGAGACGATCTGGGCCACGAGGCTCCGGCCGAGGGCATCGTCGAGCACCCGCCACACGCACCAGGCGAGCAGCGCGGACACGCCGCTCGCCACCAGGCTCCGCACGACGCCGTCGACGACCCAGGCTCCGTGCACCCCGCCGAGCTCCCGGTTGAGCAGCCAGGCCATCACCGCGAACGTCACCATGCTCGACAGCGACGTGGCCAGCGGGATGCCGCCGGTGCCGAGGGGCCCGTAGAGGACCGCGTCGAGGGCGGCGTTCAGCACCACGCCGAGCGCCGCGACCTTGGTGGCCAGCCACGGCTGCTGGAGGCTGAAGAACGCGCGGATCACCAGCAGGCTGGCGCCGTTGAACGCCAGCCCGACGGCGAAGAACACGAGCGCCTCGGAGGTGAGCGACGTGCTCTCGGCGTCGAACTCCCCCCGCTGGAACACGAGCCGCACCACCGGCTCGGCCAGCACCAGCAGGAACGCCGACGCCGGCAGCAGCATGAAGAAGATCTGCCGCAGGCCGCGGGCGATGGCGGAGCGCATGCCCGCGGCGTCGTCGCGGGCGGCGAGGCGCGAGATGGCCGGGAACAGCACCGTCGAGATCGCGACGCTGAACACCCCCTGCGGCAGCAGGTAGAGCCGGAACGCCGCGTCGATCGCCCGCGGCGCCTGGTCGCTGACGAGCGTCGCGAAGATCGTGTCGACCGTCAGGTTCACGTTGATGAGGCCCAGCCCGAGGGTGACGGGCAGCATCAGGATCAGCACCTGCCGCACGCGCGGGCTGCGCCAGCCGAACGAGATCGGGAACGGGCCCTGCCGCCGGAACGCCGGGACCATGTAGAGCAGCTGGGCGAGCGTCCCCACCACGATCGCCACCGCGTACACGGTGATCCGGTCGTCGTCGGGCACGATGGGGGTCACCACGACGAGCCCGGCGATGATGATCACGTTCCAGAGCACCGGGACGAACGCGGTGATGCCGAACTCGCCGGCCGCCTGCAGCACCGCCGCCACCAGGCCGGTCAGGCCGAGCAGCACCACGATCGGGAACATGATCCGCGCGAGGCGGACGGTCTCGTCCACCAGGCTCTGGTCGAGCCCCGGCGCGAACAGCGGCATGAGCCACGGCGCCAGCACGATCGCCAGCAGCGTGATCAATCCGAGCACCATCGAGATCAGGCCGATGAACGCGCCCACCAGGCGCTGCGCCTCGCGCTTGCGGCCCTGCTCCTCCAGCTCCGTGAACACCGGGACGAACGCGGCGGAGAGCGCCGAGTCGGCGACGAGGCTGCGCAGCAGGTTCGGCACGTTGAACGCCACCACGAACGCGCTGATGGCGCCTGAGGTGCCGAAGATCGCGGCGGCGACGATCTCGCGGATGAGGCCGGCGATGCGGCTGACGCCCGTCCACGCCGCGAAGACGGCGGTGGACCGGCCGAGGCCGGTGGTCACGTCGCCGCCGCGTCCCCCGTCGCCCCCCTCGGCCCGCGCCGGCCGGGCCGGGCGCGCGCTCATGGGTGGCCGTCCCCGGCCGCGACCGCTACCATGCACCGCCGACCGACCGACGGAGGACCGCCCGCGTGGCGAACATCAAGCAGCAGGAGAAGCGCAACAGGCGCTCGCTGGAGCAACGGGACCGGAACCTGCGGTACCGCTCCACCATCAAGACGCTCTTCCGCAGCCTCGACGAGGCCGCCGAGGGTGGCGAGGACATCGACGCCAAGGCGCGGGAGCTGGAGCACCTCATCGACCGCGCCGCCGCAGAGGGCGTGATTCACCGCAACAACGCCGCGCGCAAGAAGTCCCGCGTGGCGCGCATCTCCCAGAAGGTCACCGCCTAGCCTTCGGCGCGTGCCGCGGCCGGCCTGCCGCGCATCAGCCCGATGAGGTCGCGGACCGCGGCCTCCAGCACCAGCCGCTCCCCGTCGTCCCGGGAGCGGCCGAGGCGCGCCAGCTCCGAGACCCGCAAGTCCAGCTCCAGCGCCGCCAGGCGCGCCACCGCCCGCTGCGCCGCGCCGGGCGGCACCGCCCGCGCCTGCTCGGCCAGGATGCGCGCCGGGTAGCCCTTCACCCCGGTCGCGGCGGCCACCGCGTCGGGTGACGGGTCGGGGCCGAGGCCCTGCGCCAGCGCCAGCGAGCGGAAGCGGTTGGTCAGCTGCACCTGGATCACGATCGGCGCGGTGGGGTCCTCCCCGGTGGCGAGGTCCTGCAGCAGGTCGTAGGCCCGGGCGGCGTCGGCCCGCACGATCGCGTCGGCCAGCTCGTAGGCCTTCGCGTCGGGGTGCGGCGGCACGAGCGCCTCCACCATCTCCTGGCTGACGGGCTCGCCGCCGGCGTACGCCGCGAGCTTCTCGGCCTCCCGGGCCAGCTCCATGGTGCTGATGCCGCCGCGCCGCGCGTCCGGGCGGTCGACGACCACCCGCTCGACGACCGCCCGGGCGACGGCCGCAGACGCGGACCCTCCGGCGCGCTGCACCTCCTGGCGGAAGTGGTCCACGAGCCACTGGGTGCGCTCGCGCCCCTTCGCCTTGGGGTCGGGGCCGTAGCGCAGCTCCCCGCCCAGCTGGGCGATGGAGGCGTGGAGCTTCGGCGTGAGCTGGCCGGAGGCGACGAGCGCCAGGCACGTCCCGGGGTTGGGCGCGGCCAGGTAGGCGAGCAGCGCGGGGGCGGCGTCGGCCTTCCACGCGTCGGCGACGTCCACCAGCACCAGCCGCAGGCCCGCGAACGAGAGCGCCTCGCAGACGGCCACCACGTCCTCGGGGGGCGAGTCCTCGGCCCCGAACCGCTCCGGCGCCATGCCCCCCTCGCGCTGGACGCGGGCGATGAGGCGGGCGACGGCCCGGTCGATGGTCGCCCGGTCCTCGCCCCAGATGACGTACGCGGGCTTCAGCGGTTCCTGGGCCATCGACCGGCCAGGTTACCGGGTGCCCGAGACGCGGAGCGTCCCGCCGGCCAGCACCGCCGTGACGTCGCCCGAGCGGTCCGTCCGCCACGCGGCGACCCCCGCGGCCGCGAGCGCGGCGAGCGTCTCGGGGCGCGGGTGGCGGAACGGGTTGCCCTCCCCCGCCGAGATCAGCGCCGCCCGGGGCCGCAGCCGCGCGAGCTCGCGGGCGAGCCCCGGGTCCTCCGAGCCGTGGTGCGAGACCTTCAGCAGGTCGACGGGGCCGATCGTCAGGCGCCGGAGGGCGTCCGACTCGGCGTCGGCGGTCAGCAGCACGTCGAGCGGGCCCGCCGACGCGAGCGCCACCAGGCTCCACGGGTTGGGGTCGGCCCCGGGCGGCTGCGGGCCGCGGGGGTTCAGCACCCGCACACCCCACGGCCCGACGCGGAAGGCGGACCCGGCGCGCAGCTCGCCGCCGGGGACGCCGCGCCGGCCGGCATCGTCGAGCGCCGCCTGCGCCCACGGCAGCCATCCGTCCCGCGGCGGCACCGGGCTCAGGACGGCGCCCACCGGCATCCGCGCCAGCACGTCCCGGGCCCCGCCGACGTGGTCGAGGGAGTCGTGCGTCAGCACCAGCGCGTCGAGCCGGCGCACGCCCAGCCGCCGCAGCGCCGCGACCACCGGCGCCGCCCGGCCGCCGGCGCCGGGCGGTCCGGTGTCGAACAGCGTCGCCGACCCGTCGGGTCCCCGCAGCAGGATGGCGTCGCCCTGGCCGATGTCGAGGGCCGTCACCGCCGGCCCCTCCGGCCAGGGCGCGGGCGCCGGGGGCCGCCCGAGCGCCCACCCGCCCGCCACCGCGATCGCCGCCGCGGCCGCCGCGGCGCGCCACGTCACGGGGCTCCGCAGCCACGCGGGCGGCCC
>DASSBX010000081.1:0-3705 GCA_035698305.1 Miltoncostaeaceae bacterium
GTGCGTGTGCTCCACCAGCTTCGGCCGGGCGGGGGTGCCGGAGGTGAAGTACAGCAGCAGCGTGTCGTCGGCGCGGGTGGGGCCGTCCGGGGTGAAGGCGGCGTCGGCCGCGTCGGCGTCCTCGTAGCGGAGCCACCCCTCGGGGGCGCCCCCCACGGCGATGCGGGTGTAGTCGCCCTCCACGCCGTCGAACCGGCCGGCGACGGCGCCGTCCACCACGACGTGCCGCACCGCGCCCCGGGCCAGGCGGTCGCGGAGGTCGTCCGCCGTCAGCAGCGTGGTGGCGGGGATGACCACCGCCCCCAGCTTCATCGCCGCGAGCAGCGTCTCCCACAGCTCCACCTGGTTGCCGAGCATCAGGATGATCCGGTCGCCGCGGGCGACGCCTGCGGCGCGCAGCCGGTTGGCGACCCGGTTCGACCGATCCGACAGCTCGGCGAACGTCCACCACGCCTCCGAGCCGTCGCCCCCCACGATCCACAGCGCGCGCCGCGCGCCGCGCACCGGGTCGGCAGCGACCGCGTCGAAGTGGTCGAGGGCCCAGTTGAACTCCCCGAGCTCCGGCCAGCGGAACGCGCGGCAGGCCGCCGCGTGGTCGTCACGGTGGTTCCACAGGACGTCGCGCGCGGCGTAGAAGGCGCCGGCGCCGGACGTCGGCGCGCTCATCGTCCACTCCCCCCGGGTCGGGCTTCCGTCCGCCCCACCATATGCTGGCGCCGTGACCACGGCCAACGCCGACAGCCGGGCGGATCTGCTGCCCGGCGGCGAGTCGCGGTGGCCGCCGGTGCTGGCGGTGGCGGCCTTCATGGCCGTGCACGTCACCGTGCACCTGTGGCTGCCGGGGACGACGCAGATCGTCCGTATGCCCTGGCTGGTCCCGGCGCTGGAGGCGGTCCTCATCGCCGCGCTGCTCACCATGGACCCGCGCGCCGGGGTCGAGGCACGCCGCCGCCGGCGGGGCGCGCTGGCGATCGTGGTGATGCTGGTGGCGGCGGCGCTCTACGGCACGGCGGTGCTGATCCGCGACCTGATCCAGGGGATCGGCGTCGCGAACGAGGCGGGGTTCCTGCTGGCCGCCGCCGTGGTGGTGTGGTTCGGCAACAACCTGGCGTTCGGGCTCCTCTACTGGCTCCTCGACGGAGGCGGCCCGCTGGCCCGGGCGTCGGGCGGCGCCGCCACCGTCGACTTCGCGTTCGTCCAGCAGATGAGCCCGGAGCTGTCGCCGCCGGGGTGGCGGCCCGTCTTCCTCGACTACCTGCACCTCGGCTTCACCAACGCCACCGCGTTCAGCCCCACCGACGTGATGCCGCTGACGCTCCGCGCCAAGTACACGATGCTGGTGCAGTCGTCGGCGGCGCTCGCGCTGTTCGCGCTGGTCGTGGCGCGGGCGGTCAACGCGTTCACGTGATCGCGGCGCGGGCGGCCGTCAGGCGCGCGTCGAGCCAATCGTGGTCCTCGTCGACGGCCGCCTCGGGCATCAGCAGGATCGCCCCGGCCAGGAAGCAGACGGCCCCGGCCAGGGTGCCGGAGGTGGCCAGGGCGACGTTGCGCAGCTCGCCGGTGTCCTGCACCACGTAGGCGGCGACGGCCGACGCTCCGAACGCCACCGATCCGATCATGTTGAGCCACGCCACCTGCCATTCGTGGCGCCGGGGCGCCCACCACGGCCGCCCACCGCCGCACACCTCGAGGACGGCGATCCAGCTCGCCGCCAGGAAGCAGATGGAGCCGTAGGCGTCGGGCGCCCACACCACCACGTCCTCGGCGCGGGCGCCGGGCGCGTCCCAGAGCGCGAGGAGGGTGCTGACGTTGAAGCAGAGGGTGCCGACCGACTGGATCGTGGCCGCCCGGAACCCCGCCTCACCCGGTTCCCAGCCAAGCCAGCGCGTCGCGGTGTCGCCGGGCCGGTGCTCACGGTCGGCGTTCAGCACCTCCAGGTACTGCGTGTAGCCGGCGGCGGTGAAGAATATCGACCCGATGAAGTAGGTGATCGCGATCGCCGTCGGCGACGCCACCTCGGTCGCGCCGGGCAGCGACGGCGCCAGGAACAGGGTCGAGCCGATCGCGAACAGCGCCCCCGTCCACCAGCCGATGCGGTGTGGCGCCCAGAACGTGCGCTCCGTGCGGGCGATCCGTCCCGCCAGGCGCACGCTCAGCCGGTTCCGGCCCTTGCGGCGGCGGCGCGGGCCGGCCAGGCCGGCCCGCTCGTCGTCCGACCCCACGTGCCTAGTGGCTGAAGGCCGAGGGGGTCTCGCGGGTGCGCGGCATGGGGGCGTCGAGGTCGTCGAACCACTCGAGCGCCGTGTGCAGGTCGGCGAGGAACATGTCGGCCATGTCGTGGCTCAGCCCGTTGCGCACCACGATCCGCAGGATCGACAGGTCCTCGCGGTTCGGCGGCATCGTGTAGGCCGGCACCTGCCAGCCCCACTCGCGGAGCTTCGCCGACAGGTCGTACACCGTGAACCGCTCCTCGTCGTCGTCGAGCGCGAACGCGAACACGGGCAGCTCGTCGCCGCGGGTGATCAGGCGGAAGCGGCCGGTCTCCTCGATCGCGGAGGACAGGTGCAGGGCGACGTCCTGACAGGTCTGCTGGACCAGCCGGTACCCCTCCATCCCGAGGCGGACGAAGTTGTAGTACTGGGCCACCACCTGCGATCCGGGGCGCGAGAAGTTGAGCGCGAGCGTCGGCATGTCGCCGCCCAGGTAGTTGACGTGGAAGACCAGGTCCTCGGGCACGTTGGCCGCCTCGCGCCACAGCACCCAGCCGACCCCGGGGTAGACGAGGCCGAACTTGTGCCCGGAGGCGGAGATGCTCGCCACCCGCGGGAGGCGGAAGTCCCAGGCCGGCATGTCCTTCTGGATGAACGGCGCCACGAAGCCGCCGGAGGCGGCGTCGACGTGCAGGGGCACGTCCGGCCCGCCCCCGTCGGCGAGGGCGTCGAGGGCGGCGGCGATGTCGGCGATGGGCTCGTAGCAGCCGTCGTAGGTCGACCCGAGGATGGCGACGACCCCGATCGTGTTCTCGTCGATGTGCGCGAGCATCCGCTCGGGCGTGAGGTGGAACACCTCGCCCTCGACCGGCACGTACCGCGGCTCGACGTCCCAGTAGCGGGCGAACTTCTCCCACACCACCTGCACGTTCGCGCCGAAGACCATGTTGGGCGCGTCGTCCGGCTTGCCGGCGGCCCTGCGCGCCTCCTGCCAGCGGCGCTTCAGCGCCATGCCGGCGAGCATGCAGGCCTCCGACGAGCCGATCGCCGAGGTGCCGACGGCGTCGTGCGAGTCGGGGCAGTTCCACAGGTCGGCGAGGATCGCGACGCACCGCTTCTCGATCTCGGCGGTCTGCGGGTACTCGTCCTTGTCGATCATGTTCTTCTGGAAGGACTCGGCCATGAGGCGCTCCGCCTCCGGCTCCATCCAGGTGGTCACGAAGGTGGCGAGGTTGAAGCGGGCGTTGCCGTCCATCGACACCTCGTCGTGGACGATCTGGTACGCCGTCGTCGGCTGCATCGGGGCTTCGCGCATCCGGTACTTCGGGACGCTCTCGCGCTCGCCCGCCCGTGCGAACACCGGGTTGACGGAGATGCTCGCGTTGCCGTCGCCGCCGCTGTGCAGTTGTGACATCCCTCGCTCCCAGGTGGTCCGGCCGGCCACCGCGACCCCGTCGCGGCCTGGCCGAGCCTAGGACGAAGCTCCGCCGCCGCC
>DASSBX010000082.1:0-6880 GCA_035698305.1 Miltoncostaeaceae bacterium
CACGCAACCGCCTTCACCGAGCCGATCGAGGCCCGCCACGGCATCACCACCGGCATCTCGGCGCCGGACCGCTCGCGCACGATCATGGTCGCGATCGACCCCGACTCCGGCCCCGAGGACATCGTCAAGCCGGGACACGTCTTCCCGCTGCGCGCCAAGCCCGGCGGCGTGCTGGAGCGGGCCGGCCACACCGAGGCGGCCGTCGACCTCGCCCGCCTCGCGGGGCTGATCCCGGCCGGGGTGATCTGCGAGATCGCCAACGACGACGGCACGATGGCCCGGGTGCCCGACCTGGTGCCCTACGCCGCCGAGCACGGCCTCAGGATCATCACGATCGCCCAGCTCATCGAGCACCGCCGCCGCACCGAGCGGCTCATCGAGCGCGGCACGGCCGCGCGCCTGCCCACCGACCTGGGGGAGTGGAGCGCCGTCGGCTACCGCTCGATCCTGGACGGGAAGCACCACCTGGCGATGGTGCGCGGCGACGTCGCGGGCGAGCGCGACGTGCTGGTGCGCGTGCACTCCGAGTGCCTCACCGGCGACGTCTTCGGCTCCCAGCGCTGCGACTGCGGCGAGCAGCTCCGCGCCGCCATGCGGATGATCGCCGAGGAGGGCCGCGGCGTCCTGCTCTACATCGCCCAGGAGGGCCGGGGGATCGGCCTGCTCAACAAGCTGCGCGCCTACGAGCTCCAGGACCAGGGGCTCGACACGGTCGAGGCCAACATCGAGCTGGGCTTCCCGCCCGACCTGCGCGACTACGGCATCGGCGCCCAGATCCTGGTGGACCTGGGCCTGTCGTCGATCCGCCTGCTCACCAACAACCCGAAGAAGATCGTCGGGCTCGAGGGCTACGGGCTCTCGGTGGTCGACCGGGTGCCGATCGAGATGGACCCGGTGGACGGCAACGTGGACTACCTGCGCGCGAAGCGCGACAAGATGGGCCACATCCTCCACCACCAGGACCTCCGCTTCGCCAGCGGGGGCGAGGAGCGGGTGGACGGCGAGCCGCCGCACGGCGGCCAGGAGCAGCCGCTGTAGTGCACCGGTCCGGAAGTCCCGTGGTGTTTCGCGGCTGCATCGCATCGCGATGCCGCGTCCTCGACCTCGGCGATAGGACCCCGCGATCGCCGAGGATCTGGGTCCTTGCCTCGCGGGCGATTCGCTCGCGAAACACAGACGCCACTTCCGGAGCGGCGCACTGATGGCCCGCACGGGGGAGGCGCCCCCCGCGATCCGGCTGGAGCACCCCGGCGTCCGGATGGTCGCGGTGGTCGCCGGGTTCCACCGGGAGGTCGCGGAGCGGCTGCTCGCCGGCGCGCGCGAGCGCCTGGTCGAGTCGGGCCTGACCGCCGACCATTTCGAGGACTTCTGGGTCCCCGGCGCGTTCGAGCTGCCGCTCGCGGCGCGCACGATGGCGCTGAGGCGCCGCTACGCCGCCGTGATCGCCCTCGGCTGCGTCATCCGGGGCGAGACCGCCCACTTCGACCACATCTGCCAGTCGGCCGCCACCGGCCTCACCGCCGTCGCGATCCAGACGGGCGTGCCGTGCACCTTCGGCGTCCTCACCACCGAGACGATGGACCAGGCGATCGCCCGCTCCGGCGGAGACAAGGGCAACGCGGGCGCCGACGCCGCCGACGCCGCCGTCGCGATGGCCAACCTGGTGGCCGAGGGCCGCTGACCGTCCCGGCCGGTCCCGGGCCGCGCGCCCGGCGACCGCCGGATCCCGATCCGTCCGCGACGTCCTGGAGTATGCGCACGTGACATCCGCCGTCCAGCGTCTCGCCGCGCTGCGCGCCGTCCTCTTCGATCTGGACGGCGTCCTGACGCCGACCGCCGAGGTCCACATGCGGGCCTGGGAGCGGATGTTCTCCGGATTCCTCGCCTCCCGGTCGGCGGCGGCGTACACCGACACCGACTACTTCGCCCACATCGACGGCAGGCCGCGCCTCGACGGCGTGCGGGCGATGCTGGCCTCCCGCGGCATCGTCCTGCCGGAGGGGACGCCCGGCGACGACCCCGCCCTCGAGACCGTCGCCGGCCTCGGGAACCGCAAGAACGCGGCGTTCACGGCCGAGCTCGCCGAGCGCGGCGTGGCCCCGTATCCGGGGTCCGTCCGGTTCCTCGACGCCGTCGTCGCCGCGGGGCTCGGGGTGGCGGTCGTCTCCAGCTCCCGCAACGCCGACGCCGTGCTGCGCGCCGCCGGCCTGCGCGACCGGTTCGCCGTGGTCGTGGACGGCCAGGCCGCCGCCGCCGCGGGGCTCGCCGGCAAGCCGGCGCCCGACACGTACCTGCACGCCGCCGCGCTCCTGGGGCGGACGGCCGCCGAGTGCGCGGTGGTCGAGGACGCCCACTCCGGGGTCGCCGCGGGCCGCGCCGGCGGCTTCGGCCTGGTGGTGGGCGTCGACCGGGGTGCCGGAGCGCTGGAGTTGCTGGCCTCGGGGGCCGATCTGGTCGTCGACGACCTCGCCGACCTGATCCCCGGCCTCCCCATCGCCTCCCAGGACCGCCCGTGAACCGGATCGCCTCCGACCCGATGGACCGCTGCCACTTCCCGGTGGACGAGTGGGCCCTGCGCGAGAGCTCCTTCGACTCCCGGATGCAGGGGCGCACCGAGACGCTCTTCACCGTCGGCAACGGGTACCTCGGCATGCGCGGCAACATGGAGGAGGGGCGCGACGGCCACCTGAACGGCACGTTCGTCAACGGGTTCCACGAGACGTGGCCGATCCGCCACGCCGAGGAGGCCTACGGCTTCGCCCGCGTGGGGCAGACGATCGTGAACGTCCCGGACGCGAAGGTGGTGCGCCTCTACGTCGACGACGAGCCGCTCGTCGTCAGCCAGGCCGAGCTGCTGCACTACTCCCGGGTCCTCGACTTCCGCGACGGCGTGCTGGTGCGCGAGCTGGAGTGGCGTACGCCCGCCGGCAAGCGCGTGCGCGTGGTGTCGCGGCGGATGGTGTCGTTCACCGACCGCCACCTGGGGGTCATCGAGTACGAGGTGACGCTGCTCGACGGCGACGCCACGATCCTGATCTCCAGCCAGATCCTGAACCGGCAGGACGGCGTCGACGAGTACACGTCGTCGTCGAACGGGGCCACCACGTTCGATCCCCGAGGGGCCGTGGTGTTCGACGAGCGCGTCCTCCAGCCGGTGGTGCAGCGCGAGGCGGACGCCCGCCACATCCTCGGCTACCGCACCACCAACTCCGGGATGACGATCGCCTGCGGCGCCGAGCACACCCTCCTCACCGAGTGCCGGTGGGACCGCACCAGCTCGATCGAGGACGACCTGGCGAAGCACGTGTACCGGGTCCGGGCCCGGCAGGGCGAGCCGGTGCGGCTGACCAAGGTGATGGCCTATCACGCCGCCGACGGCGTCCCGGTCCGCGAGCTGGCCGACCGCACCGCCCGCAGCCTCGACCACGCCCGCGAGATCACGCCGGTGCGCATGTTCGTCGACCAGCAGGAGTGGCTGGTCGACTGGTGGACGCGAAGCGACGTCGTCGTCGACGGCCAGCCCGAGATCCAGCAGGCCATCCGCTGGAACCTGTTCCAGGTCGCGCAGGCCGCGGCCCGCGCCGACGGCGGCGGGATCGCCGCGAAGGGCGTCTCCGGGTCGGGGTACGGCGGCCACTACTTCTGGGACACCGAGATCTACGTCCTGCCGTTCCTCACCTACACGTCGCCGAACATGACCCGCAACGCGCTGCGGTTCCGCCAGGGGATGCTCGACGCCGCCCGCGACCGCGCCGCCGAGCTCAACCAGCGCGGCGCGCTGTTCCCGTGGCGCACGATCAACGGCCTCGAGTCGTCGGCCTACTACGCGGCGGGCACCGCCCAGTACCACATCGACGCGGACATCGCGCACGCCCTCGTGCAGTACGTGGAGGCCACCGGCGACCGTGAGTACCTCACCCGCGGCGCCGTCGACATCCTGGTCGAGACGGCCCGGATGTGGGAGGACCTCGGCTTCTGGCGCGAGAACGGCGATTCGACGTTCCACATCCACGGCGTCACCGGTCCGGACGAGTACACGACGGTCGTGAACGACAACCTGTTCACCAACGTGATGGCCCGCGCCAACCTCCGCGCCGCGGTGCGGATCTGCAGCGAGCTGCGGCAGGACGACCCGGAGGCGTTCGAGCAGATGCGCCGACGCGTGGGCCTCGAGGACCGCGAGCTGCGGGAGTGGTCGACCGCCGCCGACGCGATGCACGTGCCGTACGACTCGCGGCTCGGCATCCACCCCCAGGACGCCCAGTTCCTGGAGAAGGAGGTGTGGGACCTCGAGATCACGCCGGAGTCGCAGCGCCCCCTGCTGCTGCACTACCACCCGCTCGTGATCTACCGCTTCCAGGTGCTGAAGCAGGCCGACGTGGTGCTGGCGCTGCTCCTGCAGGGCGACCAGTTCACCCTCGAGCAGAAGCTGAACGACTTCGAGTACTACGACCCGCTGACCACGGGCGACTCGACCCTGTCGGCGGTGGTGCAGTCGATCATCGCGGCGGAGGTCGGGTACGCGAAGCTGGCGCGCGAGTACTTCCTGTCGGCCCTCTACGTCGACCTGGCCGACCTGCACCGCAACACCCCGGACGGCGTCCACGTGGCCTCGACCGGCGGCGTCTGGAGCGCGCTGGTCTACGGCTTCGGCGGGTTCCGCGACTGGCGCGGCGCCTACACGTTCGACCCGCGCCTGCCGGGGGACTGGGAGCGCCTGGAGTTCCGCATCACGATCCGCGGGTCGCGCATCCGGGTCGCGCTCACGCAGGAGGCGATGACCTTCGCGCTGGAGACGGGCGACGGCGCCGACGTCGAGGTCCGCGGCGCGGTCGTCCCGGTGCGCCCCGGCGTGCCGGTCACGGTGCCGCTCGACGGCCAGGGCCCGCACCTGACGGGCGTGCCGAGCACGAGCGACCTGGAGGGGTCGCGCCGGGAGGACGGCTCGATCATCTTCGCGTCCGTCCCCACGCCGGCGCCCGCGCCGCTGGAGGAGGGGGAGGAGGCGCCCCAGCTGGGCCCCGCCTGAGCCCGCCGGCCCCCTGGCCGGCCCAGGTGCGCGGCAACCGGGGCGGTGGCGAGCGGCGCGGGCGGGAGGATGATCGGGACGCGCTCTGCGCGCCCGCGACGCCCCGCGGGCGGGGGTGGCGCCGCAGGGGCGCCGGGGGCTTCATCCACCCCCGCCGTGCGCCGTGAGCGGCGCCCGGCAGATCCTCTGAGGAGGACTCATGTCCCGAGGCGATCCACAACTGGTCGCTGCGCCGGTCTTCGTGATCGGCTCCATCGCACTCGCGTTCCAGCTCGTCCAGTACGTCTCCACCGCGGCGCTCGGAACGCCGCTCGCGATCCTCCTGGGCACCACCGGCCTGTTCCTGCTCGTCAGCACGATCTGGGCGGCCGCTGCCGGCCAGTCGTTCGTCGCGTGCTTCGCCGGCACGTTCGGTGGCTTCTGGCTGTCGTACTCCCTGCTGGTGCTCGCCCTGATCCACGGCTGGTTCGCGGTCCCGGCGGAGGACGTGCAGCGCACCGTGGCGATCTTCGCGATCGCGTTCGCGTCGTTCTTCTTCTTCCTGACGCTCGCGTCGCTTCGCCTGCCGGCCGTGTACCCGGCCATCTTCGGGCTGGTCGTCGTGGCCCTGTGCCTCGTCGCCACCGCCTACCTGATGACCCCGGTCGACACCGACATCCTGAAGGTGGCGGGCTACGTGGTCTTCGTGTTCGCCGGCCTCGGCATGTCGCTGTCGTGGACCGTGATGAACCTGTCGCTCGGCGGGCCGGCGTTCCCGCCCCTCGGGCCCACGTTCATCAAGCCGCCGACGCATCCCCACGAGGCGCCGCGCGAAGGCACCGAGACGCCGTAACCACGATCTCGCGGGTCCCGCCCCCGGGCGGGACCCGCCGCTCCCCGCCTAGAAGACGCCTGAAATCTCGGGCGGTGCGGGCTGGCTGGGGTTGGCCGTGCCGTCCGAGCCTGACGGTAGCGTTTTCCCTGCAAGCGGGGCGATTCGGGGAGGCGCGCGATGCTCTCGGTGGCCGACGGGACCCAGCAGGGCCTGTTCGATGCCCGCTGGTGCGGTCAGGTGGTTGCGCCGGACTCCTTCTACGGCCTGCTGGCCGCCCACGGGGATCGAATCGTCCGCGATCATGACTTTGCCGCCTGCTACTCGGAGCGGCTGGGCCGGCCCTCGATCCCGCCGAGCCACCTGGCCAAGGTCCTCCTTTTGGCCTACCGCGAGGGGGCATCTGATGAGCAGGCGATGGAGCGCCTTCGCTGTGACCTGCGCTGGAAGGTGGCGGTGGGGGTGGCGCTCGATCACCCCGGCTACCACCCCACCAGCCTGGTCAAGTTCCGCGTCCGCCTTCTCCTGCACGGCCTGGAGCGCCTCGCCCTTGTCCGCTCAATTGAGCTGGCCACCGGGCTCGGGCTGATGGAGGGCTCTGCCGAGCAGATCCTCGACTCGACGCCGATGCTGGGGGCGGCCGCCACCCAGGACACGGTGCGCCTGGTGCGCTCGGGGGTGGCCAAGCTGATCGGGGCGGTGGCCGGCGCCGACGCGCAGGCGGCCCAGGCGCTGGGCAGCGGCCTCGAGTTCGACTATGCCCGCCCACGCCAAAAGCCCGAGTGCGACTGGCGCCGCAAAGCCGCCCGCGAGGCGATGCTCACCCGGGTCGCCCAGGACGCGCGCCGGGCGTTGGCCGCCGTCGAGGCCGAGCCCGAGCTGGCGGGCGCGCCGGCGATCGCCGAGGCCCGCGCCGTGCTGGGCGAGCTGGCCGGCCAGGACTTCGAGATCGACTCTGACGATGTGCCGCGCCTTCGCCGCGGGGTCGCCCAGGGGAGGATCGTGTCGGTGGTCGACCCCCAGATGCGCCACGGCCGCAA
>DASSBX010000083.1:0-2550 GCA_035698305.1 Miltoncostaeaceae bacterium
GTACACGGGCACGTCGCGCACCAGCGCCGCCGTGACGCGGGCGTCCAGGCCGAGCGCCATCACCACGCCCACGGCCACCATCGCGGCGCCCAGCCCGGGCCGCACGAGCCCGCCGCCGCGCCCGCGCGCCCGCCCGAGCAGCCGCCGGGCGCCGAGCGCGACCAGGCACAGCGGCACCACCGCCCCCACCGCGTAGGCGAGCAGGACCGCAGCCGCGCCCGGGCCGGCGTCGCCCGTGGCGGCCGCCGCCGCGACGGCGGCGAACACCGGCCCGGCGCACGGCGTCCACACCAGGCCGAGGGCCACGCCCACCAGCAGGCCGCCCGCGAGGCCCGACCGCGTGCGCGGGATCCGCTCGCCCAGCCGCCCCACGGGCGCCAGCAGGGCCGCGAACCGGTCGCCGAGGGCCGGGACCACCAGCGTGGCGCCGAACACCACGAGCGCCCCGATGGCCACGTTCCGCAGGGCCGTCGGGCTGAGCCCGGTCGATCGCAGCGCCGTCGCCAGCGCGAGCGTCGCCAGCGTGAACGCCGCCACGAAGCCCGCCGCGATCCCGGCGACGCGCCGCCCGCCGCCGCCGGCCGCGCCGCCCACCACCACCGGCAGGGCCGGCAGCACGCAGGGCGACAGGGCGGAGGCCACGCCCGCGACGAGGGCGGCGGCGAGGAGCAGGACCATCCCCCGAGGCTAGTGCGGGGCCACTAGACTCGGCCCGGTGACACGCGTCCTCGTGCTGGGCTCGACCGGGTCGATCGGCGTCCAGGCCCTCCAGGTGATCGACGCCGCGCCGGACCTCGAGGCCGTCGGGCTGTCGTGCGGATCCAGCGCGGACACGATGACCGCCCAGGCGGGCGCCCGCGGCATCGCCCACACCGCCTGCGCGGGCGGCGGCGGGACGATCGCGCACAGCGCCGACCTGGGCGAGCTGATCGACGCGACCGTCCCGGACGTGGTGCTGAACGCCCTCGTCGGGGCCGCCGGCCTGCGGCCGACCCTCGCCGCGCTGGAGCGCGGCATCACCGTCGCCCTGGCCAACAAGGAGAGCCTGGTGGCGGGCGGCGACATCGTCGCGGCCGTCCGGGCGCGCACCGGCGCCCGCCTGGTGCCGGTCGACTCGGAGCACTCCGCGCTGTTCCAGCTCATGGAGGGCGTCGCGCGGGAGCGCGTGCACCGCGCGATCCGGACGGCCTCCGGAGGGCCGTTCCGGGGGCGACCGGCCGCGGAGCTCGAGGGGGTCACGCCCGCCGACGCGCTGCGCCACCCGACGTGGACGATGGGCGCGAAGATCACGATCGACTCCGCGACCCTCATGAACAAGGGGTTGGAGGTGATCGAGGCGCACCACCTGTTCGACCTCCCGTACGACCGGATCGAGGTGGTGGTGCACCCCCAGTCGAGCGTCCACGCGATGCTGCGGCTCGACGACGGCAGCGTCCTCGCGCACCTGGGGCCGCCGGACATGCGCGTCCCGATCGGCTACGCCCTGCGCCACCCCTCGCCACCGCCGCCGCGTGAGCCGATGGACCTGGTGGGGACCCGCCTCGAGTTCGGGGCGCCCGACGAGGAGGCCTTCCCGTGCCTCGCCCTCGCCCGGCAGGCGGGGATCGCGGGCGGCACGGCCCCGGCGGTGCTGAACGCGGCGAACGAGGTGGCGGTGGCGGCCTTCCTGCAGGGGCGGATCGGCTTCATGGACGTGCCCCGCGTGGTGCGCGACGCGCTCGACCGCGTGCCGCCGGGGGATGGCGCTACCCTGGACTCCGTTCTCGACGCCGACGCCCGCGCGCGTGACACGGCGAGGCGGTCCATCGAAGGAGCCTTCGCATCCTCGGCCTGAACATCCTCTGGCTGGTCCTGATCCTGATGGTGCTCGTGCTGGTGCACGAGGCGGGCCACATGGTGGTCGCCAAGTGGTGCGGCATGCGCGTGGAGCGCTTCTCGATCTTCTTCGGGCGGCCGCTCGCCTCGTTCCGGCGGGGCGAGACCGAGTACGCCATCGGCTGGCTGCCCCTCGGCGGCTACGTGAAGATCAGCGGGATGACGGTGGGGGAGGACATCCCCTCCGAGGTGGCCCACCGGGCCTACTCCGCCGCGCCGATGTGGAAGAAGATCGCGACGATCGCCGCCGGGCCGGCGGTGAACATCATCCTCGCGATCGTGATCTTCGCCGGGATCTTCTGGGCCGGCGTGCCGACCTACAGCCTCACCACCGGCGTCGGCAGCGTCGCCAACGACTCGGCGGCGGCCCAGGCCGACCTGCGCCCGGGGGACCGCATCCTGGCGGTGGACGGGACGCGGGTGAACGGCGACACCGAGAAGGTGCGCTCCGCCCTCCAGGGCGGCGCGGTGGGCCAGCCCGTGCGGCTCACGGTGGAGCGCGACGGGCGCACCGAGCAGCTGACGGCCCGCCTGCAGGTGCTGGAGGACGTGGCCGGCGACCCGCTCAAGAACCCGGAGACCGGCCGCCCGCTCACCGGGCTCGGCTTCACGTTCGACGCCGTGCAGGGGCCGACGGTGCGCTCCGGCCCGCTGGAGGGGCTCGTCGACGGCTGG
>DASSBX010000084.1:0-3856 GCA_035698305.1 Miltoncostaeaceae bacterium
CGAGTCGGGGGTGCATCCGACTGCGGCTCTAGCCCGTCCAGGTCAGCGCAGCCGGGGGGCGATGCCGGCGGCGCCGATGGACCCGTCGCGGAACTGCGCGCCCGTCAGGCCGCCGCGGGCCAGCGCCACCAGCCCGTTCGCCCGGCGGACGGCCGCCTGGGAGATGCGCTGGTTGATCAGGACCTGGCGGTCGGTGAGCGCGACCCGCCCGTGGCGGCGCCCCCCGGGCGTCGCCACCCGGGTGGAGGAGGGGGAGGTCCGCGGCCCCACCGGCGCCGCGGAGGCGACGGCCAGGCCCGGCGCCAGCTTGGTCGCCGAGACGGCGCCCGGGGTGAGGTCGCCGCCGGTGAGCCCGCCGTCGAGCCGTCGCGAGAGGGCGTTGGCCCGGCGGACGGCCGCCTGGGAGATGCGCTGGTTGATGAGGAGCTGGCCGGCGCTCACCCGCACCGGGGCGCGCCGTGCGCGCGTCGGCGGCGCCACCGCCACGGGCCGCGGGGTGGCCAGGCCGTTGGCGATCGCGGTGCCCGCACCCGCGAGGCGGACCGTGCCCGCGAAGTCCTCGCGGCCGAGACCCCCGTCGCGCAGGTCGCGCCCCGCGATGCCGGCGTCGAGCCACGCGTCCACGGCGGCGGTGCGCCGCAGCGCCGCCTGCGAGATCCGCTGGTTCACGCGCAGCTGGGACGCGGTGAGCCGCACCGGGCGGCGGACGTCGAACCAGCTCAGGGTGTGCGGCCGGGGCGCGTAGCGGTTCCGGACGAGCGGCCACACCCGCCACACGTAGCGCTCGCCCCACGCCAGGCGGCCCGCCGGCACCCTGAGCGCCGGCCGCTCCGGGAACGCGGAGAGCACCTTCGTGATCCGGCCGCCCCGGACCCGGTAGGCCTGCACGTTGTAGAGCCGCGCGCTGCCGACCCGCGTCCATCGCAGCACGGGCGTGCGGGTGGTCACGACCGCTCCGGCGGACGGCCGCGCGCGCGCCGGGTGCAGCACCGCCGGGACCGGCTCCTGCGGCTCGGCGGGGGCCGGGGGCGCCAGGCGGATCGGCGGCGAGGGCGGCGCCGGGGTGCCGGACGGCCCGCTGGGCGGCGCGCCGGCGGTCGCGCCGGCCCTCACTCGGTACGGGACGAGCGCGGAGGCCGTGTTCCCCGCCGCGTCGGCGGCGTCCACCGAGAAGGTGTGCGCCCCGCCGCCGGACGTGTCGATGGGCGCGCCGTCGGCCACGCTGCCGGCGCACGACGTCGCCCCGGCGCACGAGAAGGCGGCGGCGACGCGCTCGCCCAGGTCGTAGACCGCGTCGGCCGACGGGCGGGTCACGGCGATCGTCGGCGGTGCCGTGTCGAGGGTGAACGTCCGCGACGTGCGGCCGGGGTCGCGGGGGGCGCGCTGGGCGGCGGTGAGGGTCAGCTCCCCGTCGGGGGCGTTCGCGAGCGTGACGGTGAGCGGCGAGGCGCCGGAGCCCCTCAGGCCGGCCACGGCCCGCCCGTCGGCGTCCCGCACCTGCCACGAGAGCACGGCGTCGGGCCGGGTGCCGGTCACGACGTAGGAGGGTGGCGCGGTCGCCGCGTTCCAGACGTCGTCGTCGGCGCCCGAGATCGCCGGGGCGGCGGACGCGACGGCGGGCAGGAGGGCGGCGAGGGCCGCCGCCGCCGGGACGGCGGTGCGCGAGGTGGGCCCGTTCACCGCGCAAGCCCTATCGCGATCGGGCCCCCGCGGGCATCCGCGCGGGTGCCGCGCACCCGCCGTCCGGCCCCGCGGCCGTGGTCCCAGATGGGGTCTGCACCCGATGGCGCCGCGGGTGCGCGTGCGCTCCCATGGGACCATGATCGCCCCACCGCCCCCGGACCCGCCGACCGTCGTGTGCGGCGTCGACACCTCACCGGGCGCGGTCGCCGCGGCCCGCGTGGCGGCCGGTCTCGCGCACGGCCTGGGCGGGCGGCTGCTGCTGGTGCACGTGTGCGCCCCGATCCCGCGCGTCGCGCCGCCGGGGACGTCGCAGCTGAGCGACGAGATGGTCGCCGCCTACCGCGACGAGCGCCGCGGCCGCGCCCTGGACCTGCTCGACGCGATGGCCCACCACGTCGGCGACCCCGGCGCCGAGCGCCGGGCCCCGGAGGGCGACGTGGCCGAGGTCCTGGCCGACGAGGCCCGCGACGCCGGCGCCGCGTTGCGGGTGGTGGGGTCCCAGGGGCGGGGTGCGGTCATGTCGGCGGTGCTCGGCAGCGTCTCCGGCGCCCTGGTGCGCTCCGCCCCGTGCCCGGTCGTGGTCGTGCCGCCGTCGGCGGCACGCGGTCAGCCGGCCGGCGTGTGGGGCGTGGCCGCCGAGAGGTCCCAGCCGGCGGCGGTCGTCCCCGCCCGCCACGCCGCCTCGTAGAACGCGAGCAGCAGGGCGTCGGGGTCGGCGGCCGCCCGGACGGCGTCGTACGGCAGCACGGCGAGCGACCCGGTGCCGGTGTCCTGCCACTCCGCCCCGTCCGGCAGCGGGTGGTCGCGCAGGCCGGCGGGCTCGGGGGCGGTGTAGCTGTAGAAGGCGGGGTAGGGGGTGCGGCGGTCATCGCCGGGCCAGAAGCCGAACGCGACGACCTCGTGGGAGTAGGCCTCGGCGCTGACGGGGTCGGCGCCCTCCGGGATCGGGGCGGGCCGCCCCGAGTAGCGCGCGTGGGCGAGGTCGAACGAGTGCCAGAACAGCTGAACGGGGCTCGCCTTGCCCGCGAAGCCGCTGCGGAAGCGGTCGAGCGTTCGCTGGGTGGCCGCCAGGACGCGCCAGAAGCGGTGGACCGCGTCGGGGTCGTAGGTGTCGTGCTCCCGGTCGTCGGGGAAGGGCGGGCTGTCGCCCAGATCGAACGGCTGCGGGTGGATCTCCACCTCGACGCCCAGCTCGTCGAGCGCCGCGAACAGGTCGGCGTACACGTCGGCGCAGGCGGGCCGGAACCGCAGGTCCAGGGCGCGGCGGCCCCCGTCGCTGGTGGTGACCACCAGGCGGTGGTCGATCAGGTCGAACGCGATCTCGGCCTCGCGGTCGCCGGCGGGCATCGGCCCCGTCGACAGCCCCCGGTCGGTGACGTACAGCGTCACGTGCCACCAGTGGTTCCGGAACGGCACCAGGGCCATCCGGATCTTCCCCACGATCTGGCTGTACCGGTGGATGGTCTGCTTGGTGGGCAGCCAGTCCTCGTACGGGAGCGGCGGCCAGCGGTCGGATGCGGGCATGCCCGGGAGCGTAGCCGCCGGGAGTTCAGACGACGAACCCCTCGCCGTCGGCCAGCGCGTCCCTCTGCTCCCGGCGCATCCGCGGCGTGATGCCTCCGGCGACGGTGTACCCCGTCCCGAAGAACGGCCGGACCGCCCGGGAGGAGCGGACGCGGTCCGGGTCGTCGTCGAGGTCCATGATGGGGCGGGCGGGACTCCCCGCCGCGACGGTACGCGGGGGGATGTCCCTGGTGACCACCGAGCCGGCACCGACGATCGCGTCGTCCCCGATCGTCACGCCGGGGAGCACGATCACGCCGGCCCCCAGGAAGACGCGGTCGTCGATCCTGACCCGGGCGATCCGCGTGTACCCCAGGTGGCCGAAGGTGCTCGCGTCGTGGGCGATGATGTGGACTCGCGGGGCGGTCTGCACGTCGTCGCCGATCTCGATGAGCCAGCAGTGGTTGTCGTCGATCAGCGAGCCGTGCACCAGCCGGAGATTCGTGCCCACCACGAGTCCGCGGCCGATGAGGGACGCGAGGGTCTCCTCGCCGGCGATGGTGCGCCGGCCCGGAGGATGGCGAGCACCTGCGTGACCGCGGCGCGGGCGCGAAGTGGGAGCATTCGCACAGGGAACGACGCCGGCCGAACCTGTGACAACCGCCGATCG
>DASSBX010000085.1:0-2757 GCA_035698305.1 Miltoncostaeaceae bacterium
GGCTACCTGCTGAAGGACCGCGTCAGCGACGTCGACGACTTCATCGGCGCCGTCCGGCGTGTCGCCGCGGGCGGATCGGCGATCGACCCCACGATCGTCTCCACCCTCCTCGGCAGGCGGCGCCACGACGACCCCGTCACCGCCCTCACCCCCCGCGAGAGGGAGGTGATGGCGCTCATGGCGGAGGGGCGCTCCAACCAGGGGATCGCCGACCACCTGGTCATCACCCTGCGCGCCGCCGAGAAGTACGTGTCGAGCATCTTCGCCAAGCTCGGGCTGCCCTCCACGGGCAGCGACTCACGCCGGGTGCTGGCCGTGCTGCTGTACCTGCGCTCCTAGTACGGCGAGGCGTGCCGCGTGGGGTCGGACGGGGGCGGCCGTGGCGGCGGCGGCCCCGTCCCCGAGCGGCTGCGGGCCCGCGCCCGAGACCGCGAGACCAGCAGCACCACGCCGATGGCCAGCAGGATCAGGCCGACCACCAGCGCGCCGATGCCGACCCAGAGCGCCAGATCGGTCTTGAAGCCCAGCTGGGCGCTCACGGCGACGCCCGCCGACCCGTCGGCGTTCATCACCACCCCGCTCCACTCGCCGTCGGCGATCTCCCACACCGCCGACCGGCGTCCCGGGCCCTCCGCCGACGCCACCCAGAAGGTCTGGGACCGGGGCGGCGCGGGGGCGCGCGTGCCGAGCATCGCGTCCTCCAGGTCGCCGTCGGTGAAGTCGACCTGCTGCTGCGGCACGCCGGCCAGGTACCGGCGCACGTCGGCCGTCGGGCCGATCCCCACGAACACCGCGCCGCCGCCGGGGGCCTCCGCGGAGAGCTTCAGGTCCCCCAGGTCCGACGCGTCGACGAACCACACGTCGCCCACGTCCACCTCGACGCTGTCCGACACCAGCGCCCGGCCCGGCGTCGCGATGCGGTTCCCGTCGATCTCGTAGAACCCGTCGTCGTCGCGCGTGCCCAGGTGCAGCCCCAGCAGCGTGCCGCCCAGCGCGAACGCCAGCACGCCGATCACCACCAGGATCACCCCGCCGATCAGTCGCCCGGTGCCCCGCACGGGGTGGGCGGGCGGCGGCTGGGCCGGCGGCTCGGGCGGCGGTGGCGTGGCGGGTGCGTCGGACGACACGGCGGGACTCCCTCGGGGTCAGCTCGGGCGCATCATCGCGCGCCGGACCGTGCGGGCATAGACCTTCGCGCCCTTCGGGGTGGTGTGGACGCCGTCGACCAGCAGGCCGGGACGGCGCGAGGCGGCGTGCCAGTCGGCGAGGACCACGTTGCGGTGGTGGCGGGCGGCGTCGCGCAGCGCGTCGTTGACCGACCGCTCCCACTTGAGCGGCACACGGACCGTCACCAGGACCACCCGGGGCGTCGAGGCGAGCCGCTTCAGCAGCGACTCGAGGCTCCGGAAGGGGACGTAGCCGTTGTTGCCCAGGTGGATCACGATGGTCCGCGGCCGCACCCGGCGCCTGCCCGCGAGGACGGCTCCGGCGCCGGCGGCGAACTGCCGCGACACCCGCGCGTCGATCGTGGCCCCCGGGATCGCCGCGCGGACCGCGGGGGCGGCGCCGAGCATCACGGAGTCGCCGACCGCCAGCACGGGCGCCGCCGCCGCCGTCATGGCCGGCCGCGGTCGTCGTACACCCGCACCTGCCCGCCATAGCAGGCCACCCACACCCGGCGGGTCACGGGCTCGTACGTGATCCCGATCGGGTTCGCGCACGCCGGGATCGTCTGCATCACGTGCAGGTCGGAGGCGCGCAGCTTGCTGACGGTGCCACTCCCGTAGTTCACGACGTACAGCGCCCGTCCGTCGGAGGCGATGGCGAGGCTGCGCGGCAGGGTACCGGTCGAGGCCTTGGTGACCCTGCCGGTGCGCAGGTCCAGGCGGGCGACGCGTCCCTCGGCGTTGAGCGTGGCGAACAGGACCTTCCCGGCCGGGCCCACCACCACGGCGCGGGGTCCCAGGCCGATCGGGATGCGCCGCGTCCGCCACGTCCGCAGGTCGACCCGGACGATCTCGCTGCCGCCCATCTGCGCGACGTACGCCACGTCCTTCGTCGGAGACACGGCGATGCCCCGTGGGTACGGCCCGATGGGGATGCGGCGGACCTGCCGGCCGCGCCGGGTCGACACGACGCTCACGTCGTAGCCGCACCAGTTGCTCACCAGAAAGTGGGCGCCGTCGCGGGTGACGGCGACCACCTTCGGCACCGGCCCCACCCGGTATGCCCGGTCGATCCGCAGCCGGTCGAGCCGGATGCGGTACACGAAGCTGCGGTGGAAGCCGGACGCCGGGGAGCACACGTCGCGGCCCTCCGGGCCGAAGCCCCGCCCGTACATGGAGTAGTTGGAGACGTACGCGTACCGGCCGTCCGGCGAGAACGCGGCCTCCACCGGCGCCCCCCGCTGCGTGCCGGGGAACGCGGGGTACCCGAGCCGCGACAGCCGCACCGTGTCGGGGATGGTGCGCCGCAGCCGCAGGCGGCGGGCGTCGTACACCGTCACCGTGTGGCGGTACATCATGTTCTGGGCCAGCACCAGGCCGGTGCCGGACGCGGCGACCGACTTGGGGGAGATGGGGCCGCCGAACGTCGCCCGCAACGCCAGGCGGCCGCGGTCGGAGCCCGGCGCGGCCCAGGCGGATCCCGTCGCGGCCAGGGCGACTGCGGCGGCGAGGACCGCGGCGGCGAGGCGGTGGTGCGGCGGGCGAATGCGCCCGCCCTTCGTCGGCCGGGCGCGCGCTCCTGCGCGCGCCC